>NZ_JACJJG010000069.1 GCF_016899855.1 Marseilla massiliensis | reverse complement strand
TTGACTTTAACTACTTAGCGAACGACAGTGAGCGATAACTTCTTTAACTTCTTTAACTACTGAAGGAAACTCCTTTAACTACTAAAAAAATAATTATTCTTTTTCCTCTTTCATGAGGTCCTCGCCCCAGTGCGTCACGGCCTCGCGTGCCTCTCGCTCCTGTATCTCGTGCGCTTTCTTAGGATAGAAAATCATGCGGAGCGACTGGTTGTAGTTAAAGTAGTTCCACACCCAGTTGAGCATCACCACCACCTTGTTCCTCACTCCGAGTATGGAGCGCAGGTGGACGACGAGCCACATCACCCATGCCACGAAGCCGCTCATCTTAACCTTGGAGAACTCGGCCACGGCCTTGTTGCGTCCCACGGTAGCCATCGAGCCGAGGTTTTTGTACTTGAAGGGGCGCATCTCCTTGCCCTTCTCGAGCCGGCGGATGTTGCGGGCCAGGTTCTTGCCCTGCTGTATGGCCACCTGTGCCAGCTGGGGATGGCCGTTGGGGTAGTCTTCGTCGCCGCAGACGAGGCATTGGTCGCCGATGCAGAACACCGAGTCCATGCCCTCTACTTGGTTGAAGCGGTCAACCTTGATGCGGAATCCGCGTCCGAGGTGCTCCGTGCCGAGGTTGCCTACGTGGCTGCCGGCCACGCCGCTCACCCAGATGAACGTACGTGTGGCTATGTTGCTGCCGTCGGCAAGCATGACCTTGTGGTCCTGGTAGTCGGTTACCATCTTGTTCAACAGTACGTTGACGCCCATCTTGCGCAGGAATCTCTCCACGGCTGCCGACGACTCGGGCGACATGCCGGCAAGCAGGCGGTTGCCGGCCTCGATGAGGTAGATGTTCATCAGGCTGGGGTCAAGGTCGGGATAGTCGTGAGGCAGCACGGTGTGCTTCATCTCCGAGAGCACTCCGGCCACCTCTACGCCGGTGGCTCCGCCGCCTACGATGACTACGTTGAGCAGCTCCTGCTGCTCCAGCTTGGTGGCGCAGGTTATGGCGCGTTCGAGGTTGGCCAGGATGGCGTTCTGCAGTCCCATGGCCTCCGACACTGTTTTCATCGGCATGGCCTCGCTCTCGACGTTCTTGTTGCCGTAGAAGTTGGTGGTAGTACCGGCGGCAAGCACCAGGTAGTCGTAGTCCACCTTGCCGATGGACGTCTGTATCAGCTTCTTGTCCGGATAGACGGCGCGCAGCTCGGCCATGCGGAAGTACACGTTCTTGCTGTGCTGGAAAATCTTGCGGAAGGGGAACGATATGGAGCTGGGCTCCATTCCGGCCGAGGCCACCTGGTAGATGAGCGGCGGGAACTGGTGGTAGTTGTTCCTGTCGATAAGTACAATCTGGAATCCTGACTTCTTCAGCTTGTTGGCCACCTTAAGGCCGGCGAAGCCTCCTCCGACGATGACAATACGCTTCTTGTCACCTTTTTCGATGTTCAGACTCATGTTGATAAAGGCGTGAAAATTGTTTACTGTTATTACATTACATACTAAAGACAAGAGCAAAGTTAGCGCTTTCCGCGCTAAACGGCAACTGCCAACCCGAAAATATTGCTTAAAGCCCTGATTTTTTGATTTAAAATAAATCGCCCGTCGGTATGGAGCCCCGCGCCCTGCTGACGTAAACCGTAAGCGGGAAGGCCGCGCAGGTTAAGGTCCGTAGCCGCCGGAGCCCGCCTGGGCGATGGCTGTAAGCCGTGGCGGCAGTTACGCTTACAATCCGTAAAGGCCGCTAACGGGGCGGCGATATGCCGCCTTTTGGATGGCGAAAGGCCGTCGTCCGCACGGCTGAAGGCCACCCGACGTGGCGCCGCGGGCCTGGCGGCAGTAAATAAAAACATATTTTATAATTCTTTATTTTGCGTTTCGCTCGATTTGCATTATTTCCGGATAGGGCGAGCTACATCTCGGAAATGAAAATAAAAGCTCGATTTTCTCGCTTTTATTTTGCGTTTCGCTCGATTTGCATTATCTTTGGATAAGATAAGCTGCATCTCGGAAATGAAAATAAAAGCTCGATTTTCTCGCTTTTATTTTGCATTTCGCTCGATTTGCATTATCTTTGCAGGCGGATAATATGAAATAACATAGGGGTGAGAACGTGGATTCCGACATTCAGGAAAATGTCGGAATTCTCTTTTTGTCGTCCCTGAAAGAATAACCAACTTAAAGTATTTTGATTATGGCTTACATGTCACAAGAAGGCTATGACAAGCTCGTGGCCGAACTTAAACATCTGGAAAGCGTCGAGCGCCCAAAGGCTTCGGCTGCCATAGCCGAGGCGCGCGACAAGGGCGACCTTAGCGAGAACTCGGAGTACGACGCAGCCAAGGAGGCGCAAGCCCATCTTGAGGATAAGATAAACAAAATCAAGCTGGCAATATCCGAGGCTAAAATCGTGGACACGTCGCGCCTGAGCACCGACAGCGTGCAGATTCTGTCGAAGGTGGAGATGACCAACATGGCCAACAAGGCCAAGATGACATATACCATCGTGAGCGAGAGCGAGGCCAACCTCCGCGAGGGTAAAATCTCGATAAAGACACCCATCGCGCAAGGACTGTTGAACAAGAAGGTTGGCGACGAGGTGGAAATCAAGATTCCGCGCGGAACAATCAAGCTGAGGATAGACAAGATAAGTGTTGAGTAAAGTTTTACGGTTATGAGGTATTGCGGTTATAAGGTCGTAAAGTTTTACGGTTATTAAGGTACTAAGCCTTGACCGAAAACAAAACATCAAACGACCATACAACTGTATAACCTTATCCCCAATACCCCATAACCATAAAACCTGATAACCTCAAAACCGTAAAACCTTATAACCCCAAACACATGGACATATTTTCGAAGATTGCAGCCGGCGAGATACCGAGCTACAAATGCGCCGAGAGCGACAAGTTCTACGCTTTTCTCGACATTAACCCGTTGGCCAAAGGCCACACACTGGTAATCCCCCGAAGGGAGGTTGACTACTATTTCGACCTTGAAGACGGCGAGATAGCCGAAATGGCGGTCTTCGCCAAGAAGGTGGCAAAGGCCATCAAGGCGGCCTTCCCGTGCCGCAAGGTGGGCATGGCAGTGCTCGGGCTGGAGGTAGCCCACGCGCATATCCACCTCGTGCCAATGCAGACCGAGGGCGACATGAACTTCGCCAACCCCAAACTTAAGCTCTCGCCCGAAGAGTTTGAGGAAATAGCAAGGAAAATAAGGGAAAAGTTTTGAAAAGGTGAGAAGGTGAAAAAGTGAGAAGGTGAGACGTTTGTTTTTGTAATTAACACATACAAATATGCGTCTCACCTTCTCACTTTTTCACCTTCTCACCTTTAAATAAATTCCTCTCCGTACTTTACCTGTATCTCGTTGACGTACTTACGGATGAGCGCCGACGAGTCCTCCTTCCTGCAAATCAGCAGCACGTTGCCCTTTTCGGCAACAATGTAGCCGTCAAGACCGTTGATAATGCCCAGGTGGTCGTCGGGCAGCTTGATGATGTTGCCACGGCTGTCGTCAAGCATTACGCGCGAACTGATGACCACGTTGTCGCCCTCGCCCTTGCTCATGCTCTCGTAGATGGAGTGCCACATGCCGAGGTCGGCCCACCCGAAGTCGCACTTCATGACGTACACATTCTCGTTCTTGTCGAGAATGCCGTAGTCGATTGACATGTTGGGGAACGACGGGAAATTGTCCTTCACGTACTCCAGCTCCTTGTCAATGTCGTAAGAGCCGTCGTCGGCATGCAGGTTGCGCATTACCGGCGGCAGTATTTTCGACAGCACGAGGGCAAGATACTTAACGTTGGCGAGGAACAGGCCCGTGTTCCAATAGAACTCGCCGCTCTTCATGAACATACGCGCGAAGTCGCGGTCGGGCTTCTCCGTGAACGACTTGACCCTGAACACGTCAGCGTTTCTCGTCGGGCCGCCCAGCTGTATGTAGCCGTATCCTGGCTCGGGCCGCGTCGGCTTGACGCCCATGGTCAGCACGCAGTCGCTCGAACAGACGAAGTCGAGCCCCTCGACAACGTTTCTCCTGAACTCGTCCTCCTTGAACACCGCCTGGTCGGACGGCACCACCACGAGCCTCGCATCGGCGTTGACATGAAGTATCCGGTAAGTGGCCCACGCCAGGCTCGGCGCCGTATTCCGGAATATAGGCTCGCTCAGGATATTCTCCTTGGGCAGGTCAGGCAGCTGCTCGACCACCATGTCCTCGTAGATGCGGTTCGTGCTGACGTAGATGTTACGCTTAGGGATGAAGCCGGCCATGCGGTCATACGTCTGTTGCAACAGCGTACGGCCGGTAGAGAAGAAGTCGAGAAACTGTTTCGGGCAGTCCTCACGGCTGCACGGCCACAGCCTGCGCCCCTTTCCTCCGGCAAGAATCAAGCAGAAGTTATTTGTGTTTTCACTCATAAGTTTTACAGATTTGGTAAATGGTGTGACAATTTTTCGTGTACAGTTTGACCTGTAGTCGTTTCACGATACGAAGGTACGCATAAAAGCCCTTACCGCCAATTATTTTAAGTTTTTTCAATTAAAAATTTGTCAATTCGGATTTTATCCTTATCTTTGCACCCGCTATAAAGCCCAGATGGCGGAATCGGTAGACGCGCTGGTCTCAAACACCAGTGGGGCAACCCGTGCCGGTTCGACCCCGGCTCTGGGTACTGAATTGGAGAAAGACGAAAATCTTTCTCCTTTTTCTTTTTTGTCTCCTCGTAACTCATTGGTTTGCTGATAGATAAGGTCAAGCACCTTGTTGTAGGATTTGGTTCGATATTTTATTCCGTCGAACTCGATTTTTTCGGGAAACATCGAACCAAGAACTTTTCATTTTCTTATGATGTTTGTTAAATTATCGGTTAGGTTCAGGGTTTTGCCAAAAGCCGTATTTTTAACTCAAAATTAGCGGATAATCAGCACTATTTTTTGTGTAGAGGGGAGAAAAGGGTATATCACGAAACTTATCGAAGTAATGGTGGATAGTCCCGAGTACGAAGTTTATATTTCGGGAAACCTGGCATTGTTGGGTAATTGGGACACAAAGGAAATCGGGTTGAAACACGTCAATGATTCCGTCCGCGCGATTGATGTTATGATTCAACTTGCATCTCGGGTCAATTTTACCAGTGTCAATTGGGAGTCTGAGGCTTTTCCGCAGGATGCGTTAGGTGGTATGAGCTTTAGTATCGGCAGCAAAGGCAGGGGGACTTACATTATAAAATATCTGGTTGGGCCGATTTGTGAGGGTTATTGTATGGGGTCGCGCAATTTCGACGGTAAACGTACGTGTTCCAAAAAGCCGCCTTTCATGGTGTGAAAGACGGCTTTTTAGCATGCTATACGCGGCCTTTTGTAATCCGGAAGATGGCCTTTCGCAACTTCATTGTCAGAAGTTCACGCCGAAGTTGAGCGAGAGGCAGCCGTTGTGCGACGTGTCGAACGTGTCGTGGCAGATGTTGGACAGGCCGATGTCGTAGGACAGGTCGGCGTAGAACAGGTCGAAGCCTACGCCGCATCCAACGCGCAGGCCGCCGTCAAAGCGCTGGAAGGCGTCGTCGGAGAACGAGCTGAAGGCCTCGCGCGTGCCGAAGTTCTTTATCTTTCCGCCTATTCCGTAGGACAGGTATCCTCCGAAGAAGGGCTGCAGCGTGAAGTGGCTGTCTATTGGGTAGATGTACTTCAGCACGATGGGCATTTCGATGTAGTTGAGGTCGTAGGTCATTTTTTTCCTCTCGCCCGTGGTTGTCGTTATCCTCTTGCGTCCTCCCTTCTCGGTGTATTGCAGTCCGGCCTCAAGGTACAGCGGTATGTTCTGCGACAGCGGCAGGCCCACAAGGGCGCCCACGCTTAGTCCCGTCTGCCAGTCGCCGCCGTCGAGCGTAGGGTCGTCGGAGTTGACGAACGAGAACGCCGGGCCTATCCTGAATCCGTAATACATGTTGCCCGTGCCCAGTCCGCTGTCGTGCCTGCCGTAGTCCAGCCGTCCTGTCTCGGGGTTGTAGTACTTGCTGTAATGGTAACATTGCGCCGCGGCAGGTAGCAACAGGGCTACGGCAGCCAGCGCGGTGATGATGAGTCTTTTCATGTCGGTAAATGTTTTATGTATGATAATATGGCCGAACGGCGTCCGTAACACGTGCCTACGGACGCGCGCCGGCGCTTGTCATGGTGCAAAGGTGGGAATTTTTTATGACACGGCAAAGCGGGAATAGCCTAAAACGAATGGGGAAAACCCTATTTAATCCATAATTCACGATTCAGAATTCATAATTGGGCGGGTGATTAATTCATAATTCACAATTCAGAATTCATAATTGGGTTGGCGGCGAACAATCCTTTATGGACGGGAATTTGCATGTCTACGCCATCATCCCAATTATGAATTCTGAATCGTGAATTATGAATTATTCATGCTTGCTTGGCAGAAGTGCCATACTACTATGCCGGCCGTTACGGATACGTTCAGCGAGTGCTTGGTGCCGAACTGGGGTATTTCCAGGCAGCCGTCGCATTCGTCTACCACGTCCTGGCGCACTCCCTTGACCTCGTTGCCCAGCACTACGGCGTAGCGCCTGCCCGTCTCCGGCACGAAGGTATTGAGCATGGTGCTGCCCTCACACTGCTCTACGGCCATTACCGTTACGCCCTGCCGGCGCAGCTCCCGCACAGCCTCGAGCGCCGAATCGGCGTGGCGCCAGCTTACGCTGTCCTCCGCCCCGAGTGCCGTCTTGTGTATCTCGGGGTGGGGCGGGGCGGCCGTTATGCCGCAAAGCACCACTTCCTCAACGCGGAAAGCGTCGCACGAGCGCAACACCGAACCCACGTTGTACAGGCTGCGCACGTCATCGAGCACTACCGTAAGCGGCATTTTGTCGGAAGTCCTGAACTCGTCCACCGTGAGGCGGTTCATCTCCGTTACTTTCAGTTTTCGCATGATTAATTTAGTTAACGAGTTGACAAGCAACGAGCAGACAAGGAGATTTGCCATACTTCTACTATTAGTGTATTGCAAATAAAGCAAATCTCCTTGTCTGCTCGTCACTCGTTACTTGTCTGCTTCTTTAGTTTTATACGCCAGCGCGTACATCCTTATCTGCTTGACCATGGCCAGCAGGCCGTTAGAGCGTGTCGGCGAGAGGTGGTCTTTCAGTCCGATGCGGTCGATGAAATACAGGTCGGCGTCGAGTATCTCCTGCGGAGTGTGCCCGCTGAGCACGCGGATAAGCAGGGCGATGATGCCCTTCACTATCAGCGCGTCGCTCTCGGCGGTGAAATATATCCTGCCGTCCCGGTAGTCGGCCTGCAGCCACACGCGGCTCTGGCAGCCGTCAATGAGGTTGTCCTCTGTCTTGTATTTCTGGTCGAGCGGCTGCTGCTCGTTGCCTAAGTCTATGAGTAACTGGTATTTATCCATCCAGTCCGTAAAGTCGGAAAACTCCTCGATTACCTCGTCTTGTGCTTCGTTGATTGTCATAATTGGTATTCTTTTTGAAGTTATAGAAGTTAAAGAAGTTATCACTCGCTTTGCTCGTTAAGAAGTTAAAGCCATTACCATGTCTACTATGCGACAAGGCATTTTGGCTATAACTTCTCTAGCTTCTCTAACTCCTTTAACTTCCTTGATTAACTTTCACTATCTTGAACAACTTGTCGCTGGGCCTTACCTTGGCGGGAACCTTGAACGCCACGCGGGTGCCTTTTTGCGCGGTGGTTACCGCGTGGGTGTCGTCGTGTATCTCGTCTACGGTGACGTACATCACGCCCGTTGTGGGACCGGTGACGAGCATCTTGTCGCCGACGGAGAACTCGCAGGCCTCGCACTTGAACTCGGCTACTCCGAGCTTGGAGAAATACTTGACTCCGCGGCCCACGTACACCTTGCGTTCGGTGGCGTTTGAGCCGTAGTTCTTGTTCCACTCGCCGAGAGTCTGCCCCTGGTAGTAGCCGTCCCAGAAGCCACGGTTGAACACTGTGGCCAGCCGTTCGTCCCATTCATCCTTGCGCTCGTCGGTAAACGTGCCGTCGAGCACCGAGGCGATGGCCTCCTTGTAGCATTTCACCACAGTGTAGACGTACTCCGGTCCGCGCGCCCGTCCCTCTATCTTGAACACGCGCACGCCGGCCTTCATCATGCGGTCGATGAAGCGTATTGTCTTCAAGTCCTTCGGACTCATGATATACTTGTTGTCGATTTCGAGCTGCGTGCCCGTCTCGTTGTCGGTCACGGTGTACGACCTGCGGCACAGTTGCATGCATTCGCCGCGGTTGGCCGAGCGCCCCGCGTTGTCGAGACTTAAATAACATTTGCCGCTTACGGCCATGCACAGCGCCCCGTGGCAGAACATCTCTATGCGCAGCGGCCGTCCCGAGGGGCCGCGCAGGTTGCGGCTTACGGCCTGCTCGTGTATCTTCGCCACCTGGTCCATGTTGAGTTCGCGCGCCAGTACGGCAACGTCGGCAAACTGGGCGTAGAACGTCAGTGCCTCGATGTTGCTGATGTTGAGCTGCGTCGAGAGGTGAACCTCCATGCCCACCTTGCGGCAATACGTTATTACGGCCATGTCGCTGGCTATCACGGCGCTTATTCCGGCCTCGAGAGCGGCGTCCACAATCTCGTGCATGTCGGCCATGTCGTCGTCGTATATTACGGTGTTCACCGTCAGATAGGTCTTTATGCCGTGTCCGGCGCACGTCGCGGCGATGTCGCGCAGGTCGTCAACGGTGAACGTATTGGCCGAGTGCGCCCTCATGTTCAGCCGCCCTATGCCGAAGTACACCGAGCCGGCGCCTGCCTGTATGGCGGCCTGCAGACTCTCGCGGCTGCCCACCGGAGCCATTATCTCAAAGTCGTCGATAGTCTCTTTCATCATGTCAGGGAAAGTTTTTCTTCGTGGTATAATCCGAAAAATGCCCGCCGTTGAGGACGACGGGCCAACCTAATGTTTTCACAACGGAATAATCCTTATTGTGATTTGCTTAAAATTCTTGTTTGCAAAGATAATGCAAATCGAGCGAAACGCAAAATAAAAGCGAGGAAATCGAGCTTTTATTTTCATTTCCGAGATGCAGCTTATCTTATCCAGAGATAATGCAAATCGAGCGAAACGCAAAATAAAAGCGAGGAAATCGAGCTTTTATTTATTCAATATTTATAAATAGGAAAGTAGTTATCAGGAGTTAACGGGAGTTAGGCTCCCTTACGGTCGCCGGGAGTTAACGGACAAGTCCAATGACGATTTGAGACCGCCTGAATTAAAAGAGGGCGTTGTGTGCACTACGTTATGTAACCTCTTTATTTAGAGGCTCGTACGGAGCTTCTTGCAAAAGGCCATCTTTCGCGTCGCGGAAGGCGGCCTTTCGCCGTGCGTTTGACGGCCTTTTGCAAGCCAAAAGACCGTCTTTTGGAAAAGCACTGACGGCAAGGCGCTTTTTCATAAAAAATCATAAAAAGATAAACCTTACGTTACATGATACGTCATATAATAAGTAATTTTGCGCAGGAAAGCCGTACATGGCTCTGCGCACACCAAAAAACAACTGAAAACATCTACGAAATGAACATCAAGACTATCGCTGCCGCGCTGGCCATGGCATTCGTTATTGTGCCCGCGGCGCAGGCCAAAGGGCCTGCAAAGGACGGCAGAGAAGTAAAGAAACAGAAGTGGACGAGCATGGCCCCGCGCCTTGACGACGCCTTCTTCACCACTGCCGAGGCCGCGCGCATTGGCGACAACCTGCTGTATTACCAGCACACCTCGGGCGGATGGCCCAAGAACATGCAGCTGCAAGACGAGCTTACCGACAACGTGCGCAAGCGTGTCGACAAGATGAAGACCGGCAGGCGCTACGCCACCATCGACAACCGTGCTACCTCTACGGAGATGATATACCTGGCGCGGCTGTACAACGCCACTCAGGACAACAGGTACCGCGACGCCGTGATACGTGGGTTCGGCTATCTGTTTGAGGCCCAGTACGATAACGGAGGCTGGCCGCAGTTCTACCCCTTGTCGAAAGGCTATTACACGCACATCACGTATAACGACGACGCAATGGTCAACGTGCTCAAGCTGATGCGTGACGCCGCCAAGGGAAAGGCGCCTTTCGCCTTCCTGCCCGACAGCATAAAGGCCAAGGCGCAGGCCTCGCTCGACCGTGGTGTTGACTGCATACTGAAGACCCAGGTGGTGCAAAACGGCAAGAAGACGGTATGGTGCGCCCAGCACGACGAGCAGACCCTGCTGCCCGCCAACGCACGTGCCTTCGAGCTGGCGTCGCTCAGCGGACAGGAGAGTGACGACATTGTGCTCTTCCTCATGTCGCTGTCAAAGCCCTCGCAGGCCATAAGAGACTGTATCGAGAGCGCCGTGGAGTGGTTCAAGAAGACAAAAATCATCGGCAAACGCATCGAGCGCTTTACCAACGCCGACGGCAAACCAGACTACCGCGTGGTTGACTGCGCCCAGGACGACGGCCCCTGCAAGCCGCTGTGGGCACGCTTCTACACGCTCGAAGACAACCGCCCGTTCTTCTGCGACCGTGACGGCGTGATGAAATTCGACATCTCCGAGATAGGCTACGAGCGCCGCAACGGCTACAGCTGGTACAATTCCGAGGGACTGAAGGTGCTCAAGAAGTACGACGAATGGAAGAAGAAATACGGAGCGGGAAAGTAAATCCCGGTAGTTAAACTACTTTTAACTCCTTTAACTACCCAAACCAGACATGGAATATTTCATTTATAAAGACAACAGACAGCAAGGTCCGTTCACTACGGAGCAGTTATCCGCCATGGGACTGACCTCCGAAACGCTGGTATGGCGTGAGGGAATGGAGCAGTGGACGCCTGCCTGGCAGGTGCAGGAACTGCGTGACGCTATCGCCGGCAAGGCCAATACGTCAGGCACTACTACGCCGCCACCGCCTCCGGTTGCCGAAAGCGGTGACGACGGAAATGACGGCACGGAGGACGAAAGCACACGTTACGCCGGGCCGCAGGCCGCCCCGCCGCGCGACGGGCGCCGCCACCGTAGGGCCGTTAAATGGCTGGCAGCCATAGCAGTGGTATTCTTCATTCTGCTGATGACGTGCCCGAAGGAAGACAAACACTATGATACCGTGGCACGCGAGGTGACCGAAGCCGTGGTTGATTCAACCGCAAAGCTCGACACCGGCTTCGAGGCTATCGACATGTTGGGCGGAATGCTCGGCCGCGAGATAGCCGGCCAGTTTGTCGGGGCTATGGTGACGCAGGTCGTGAAGGTAGACAACTACTTCATCTTCTCCGTCGGAAGGGTGGAGTACGATGGCCGCTCTGAGGTTATATCGTTAGGTATTGCGGGCCATGTGTTCACGTTCGGCTCTGACGACCTGCGCAAGGCGTTGCGCAAGCTGTCGCCGCTGCCCGACACGATGGCGCTGTAATAAAGGTAAAAAGATAGAAAAGTAAAAAGGTAAAAAATAGAAAGGGGCAAGGCTCAGCAAGCTGTTGTCCCTTTAATTACGTATTCAGGAAACATGAAGAAAAGTTTAGTAGCACTTGCGTTCGGCACCCTCGCACTGGGCATTGCCGAATTCGTGATGATGGGCATACTGCCCGACGTGGCGCGTAGCCTGGGCGTCAGCATTCCCGACGCCGGCCACCTGATTTCAGCCTACGCTCTCGGCGTATGCTGCGGAGCTCCCCTTTTGGTGATAGTACACAAGTATCCGCTGAAGAACATACTGCTGTGCCTGGCGGGAATAATCCTGCTCGGCTCTACGCTTGCGGCCCTTTCGGTAAACTACTGGATGTTGCTTGTCTCGCGGTTTATCTCCGGACTGCCCCACGGAGCTTACTTCGGCGTGGCCTCGATTGTGGCCGTGCAGCTGGCCGACGAGCGCCACAAGACGGGCGCCGTGTCGATAATGATAGCCGGCATGACCGTGGCCAACCTCTTCGGGGTGCCTCTCGCTACGAGCCTCAGCTCGCAGGTGTCGTGGCGTTTCCCGTTCGTTCTGGTGATATTCGTCAGCATAATCGTGCTGTATTACATATGGAAATGGGTGCCCGGAGTGGGCGCGCTGCCCGACAACGGGTTCCGCCATCAGTTCGCGTTCCTTAAGAAACGGGCGCCGTGGCTTATCCTTTCGTCGACGATGTTTGCCAACGGCGGCATATTCTGCTGGTACAGTTACATCAGTCCTTTACTGACAACGGAGGGCGGTTTTGCCGCCGACGTGCTGCCCGCCTTGATGATAGCGGCAGGCTTCGGCATGGTGGCCGGCAACCTGGTTAGCGGCCGCCTGTGCGACCGCCACCGCCCGAGCGTCGTCGTGGCAAGCACAATCAGCATAGGCATTGTGTCGCTGCTGTTAATCTTTTTGCTGGCCGATTACGGCTGGGTGTCGGCCGCGCTGATGATAATATGCACGGGATGTCTCTTCGCGGTGAGCAGTCCGCAGCAGTACCTCATCCTGAAATACGCCCCCGGCGGCGAGCTTCTGGGCGGCGCGAGCATACAGATGGCCTTCAACATGGGCAACGCCCTCGGCGCGTTTTGCGGCGGACTGCCGATAGCCGCGGGCCTGCCGCCACGCTATGCGGCGCTGGTGGGCGTGCCGTTCCTGCTGTGCGGACTGATAGCCTGCGTCATATTCAGCAGGAAATACGAGCCGAAGGCATAACCGCTTGGTATTCAACGTATTATAAAAGGCCGTCTTTCGTGTTGCGAAAGACGGCCTTTTAGCGTGCGACTGATGGCCTTTTAGCGGTCGATTTGCCGCATTTTGAATTAAGAATTAAGAGTTAAGAATTAAGAAAACATGCTTTGTTGGATATTAGCAAGTTATTTGGCAAGACATGTTTTCTTAATTCTTAACTCTTAATTCTTAATTCAAACAGTTCTATTCTGCCAATCCAAAGCCATGGAAAAGCGTTTGTCTTTAGCTCCTTTAACTCCATTTAACTCCCTTAACTCCCTAAAAAAGGTTATCTTTGCACTTGTGGACAACTATTCATCATCACCCGTTCAGTATCTCAGGCAGCTAAGGTCGCTGCTCGAGATGGAGTATGGCTGCGAAAAGGAGGAGTACCGCCGGCAGACCGAAGTGATGGGCCTGCAGCGCAAGGTGAAGCGTGGCGACGCGTGGCTGTCCGTAAGTGTGGGCAAGAGCTACTACAACTCGCTTAACCAGCTGGCCGTGGAGGTGCTGCGGACGCAGGACAAGGAGATTGAGCATAACTTCGAGTTCGGCCGCCCCGTGGTGTTCTTCACTTTCAAGCAGACAAGGGACAAGTTGACAAGGGACAAGGGCCGAGCAGACAAGAGAAAAGTTGACGGGATACAAGCAGACGAGGGACGAGGAGATTTGCAAGGCGGCGCAAGCAGCAAAGGAAATCTCCTTGTCAACTCGTCACTTGTCAACTCGTCGACTAAATTTCTCTTCACGGGCACCGTAAGTTACGTTGACGGCGACCGCATGGTAGTAACCGTGGCAGACAACGCGCCGCTGGCGAGGCTGCAAACGGAGGAGAACGTGGGCGTGCAGCTGTACTTCGACGAGACCACTTACAGGCTGATGTTCGAGGCGCTCGACCGTGTTATCAACGCCAAAGGCAACCGCCTGGCCTACCTGCGCGACCTGTTCGCCTCGCGGCAAAAGGCAGAGACATTCTCGTTTGACCCGATACGCTTCCCCTGGCTCAACCCCGCGCAGGAGCAGGCGGTGAACAACGTGCTGCGCGCCAAGGACGTGGCAATAGTTCACGGACCGCCGGGCACGGGCA
>NZ_JACJJG010000068.1 GCF_016899855.1 Marseilla massiliensis | reverse complement strand
GTACAGGCTCGTCATCTGGTCGTCATACTTGTGCAGCGTGGTTATGGGCTTGCGGCCCGGAGGCAGCTCGTCGATTTGGCTTACATCAAGGTCGCCGTATATTGTCATGGCCAATGTGCGCGGGATAGGCGTTGCCGTCATCACCAGCACGTGCGGAGGGTTGTCGCTCTTGTTCCACAGCTTGGCGCGCTGAACAACCCCGAAGCGGTGCTGCTCGTCAATGACGACGAAACCGAGACGAGCAAACTGCACGCTGTCCTCTATCACCGCGTGCGTACCGACAAGTATCTTCACGCTGCCGTCGGCCAGTCCTTCAAGCACGCTACGGCGGCGCTTACCCTTCACTATGCCCGTAAGCAGCTCTACACGGACATCCATACCGTGCAGGAGCGACGTTATCGTGGCCAGGTGTTGCTCGGCCAGGATTTCCGTAGGGGCCATGATGCACGCCTGGTAACCGTTGTCCAGGGCTATAAGCATTGTCATAAGCGCGACCAGAGTCTTGCCGCTGCCCACGTCGCCCTGCAACAGGCGGTTCATCTGCCGCCCCGAACCCATGTCCTTGCGGATTTCCCTTATCACCCGTTTCTGCGCCCCTGTAAGTTCGAACGGCAGGTTATGGTAGAAAAAGTCGTTGAAATTCTTGCCTACACTTGTAAATACATACCCCCGGTATTTACGCTTACGGTCGCTGGCATAGCGCAAAATGTTCAGCTGTACATAAAAAAGCTCCTCGAACTTGAGGCGGAAATCGGCCTGCACAATATCGTCATTACACTTCGGGCAATGCTTTTTCCTGAAGGCCTCGTCCCTCGAAATAAGTTTGAAAGGCTGCGTTATAAACGCCGGAAGAGTCTCTTCCAGCGGAGTCTTGATACTGTCAAGAAGGTTTTTTATAAGCCGTTCTACGGCATGCGAGTTCATTCCCGCCTTCTTCATCCTCTCCGTCGTTACGTAATAAGGCTGCAAGCCCATCTGCGAGAGTTGCAGTTCTGAGGCGGGGTCGATGTCGGGATGGGCGAACTGGTAGCGCCCGTTGAACACCGTAGGACGCCCGAATATAATGTACGGCACGCCTATCTTCAGGTGCTCCATCATGTACTTGGCACCGGAGAACCATACGATGTCTGCCACGCCGGTACCGTCAGAGACATGGGCAACAAGCCTCGTGCGATGGAACCCCATCTCGAACGTCTCGAAACTGAGAATCTTCGCCCTCACCTGTACAAACGCCACATCACCCGAAATCTCGCCGATACGGTACACACGGCTACGGTCTACGTATTTATAAGGATAATACTCAAGCAAGTCACCATACGTCTTTACCCGCAACTCCTTCTCGAGCAACGCCTTACGGCGTGGCCCCACACCGGGTAAAAACTGTATGTCCTGATTGAGAATGTCGAGCATTTAGCATGTGTTTATAATACGGCTGAAACGTCCTGAAGCTTGGCTTCTACCACGTTTAACCCAATATCCTCGCCACACGGAGGTCGAACGGCGTCGTGATTTTTATGTTCTCGCGGTTGCCCTCGACGATGGTTATCTTCTGTCCGAAGCTCTCCACAACCGACGCATCATCCGTAAAAGCTTCACGGTAAGGCTGGCGATAAGCCTGCTTGAGCAACTGTATGTCAAACGTCTGCGGCGTCTGCACAAGCCTGTAGTCGTCCCTTGGCACCGTCTCGGTTGTTCCGTCGCCCACAATACGCCTCAACGTCTCGAACACCGGCACTGCCGGAATCACCGCCTTGGCAGTTCGGGCTGTCTCATAGCACGTCCTTATCACCTCAACCGACGGGAAGGGACGCACTCCGTCATGAATGCCGACCACGCCTTCGGCGTCGTCAGGTATCATGTCGAGGCCGTTCTTGACCGAATGGAAGCGTGTAGGACCACCCTCGGCCACAGTGTACGCCGAGGTATAACGATGTTTCTTGCATAGCTCAGACCAGTATTCGTGCTGTTCTTTCGGCAGCACAAGAATGATGGACATGTAGGCGTCGTACTCGCGAAAACGTTTAATCGTCTGCATCAACACAGGCAGACCGTTGAGCGGCAAGAACTGCTTGGGCACGTTGGAGCCCATTCTCTCGCCTTTGCCGCCCGCCACTATCACTGCATAATCCATGTATATTAATATAAGGTTGTAACTCAATGGGCACAGAGAGGGCACTATAAACATGGCCGCCAAGCGGTGCCGGAATCCGTGCCGGCACGGTATTCCTCCGGCACTGCCCGACAGGCCGTAGCAGGTTTATCCCTGCTTACCGCCCCACAGTATGTCCATTGATTGTAATCAATACGGTAAAATCACTTCAACATAAGGTGTTTGTACATCATGCCTTCGGCCACACCGTCGGCGGTTTGTCTGTCGGTAAGGGCCGCGAGCAGGGTGTAGGCATAAGGCAGAGTGGCCGCTGGGCCTTCGCCGGTAGTTATGTTGCCGTCCACCGTACAAAGCTCATGGGTATAGTCAGCGCCTTCAAGATATTTCTCGAAGCCTGGATAGCACGTCGCGCGCTTGCCTTTCAGCAGGCCGAGTCCGCCCAGCACCATCGGCGCGGCACAGATGGCAGCCACCATCTTGCCGCGTGCGTTCTGCTCTACTACGGCTTTCTTGACGCCTGCATGGTCGTTGAGGTTGGTAGCCCCGGGCAGTCCGCCGGGAAGCATGAGCAGGTCAGCGTCGCTGAAGTCGGCCTCCTCGAAGATCATGTCGGCCTGTATCTTCACTCCGTGGGCCGTCTCAACAAGCAATGAGCCTGTCACGCTGACGGTCTTGAACTCTACGCCGGCGCGGCGCATTATGTCTAAAGGTATGAGGGCCTCTATGTCTTCGAAGCCCGTTGCCAGGAATTCATAAACTTTTGCCATGGTTGTTTTATTTATTAATAGTGTTTTTTCATTAAGGGATAACGTAACAAGTTATGAAAGGGCGAGCTTGTCACGGCTTGCGGGAGCGGCTTACCCGACCCGACGCACGGCCTCAAGTGGCGTCCGTGGCGCCAGAAGCTTACCTAAGGCACTTGAGGTATGCCTGGATAGTGGGGTGCAACCCCATGTACAGAGCGTCGCAAATGAGGGCATGGCCAATGCTTACCTCGTCGAGCCAAGGTATGTTTTCGTGGAAATAGTGCAGGTTCACCAGGCTCAGGTCATGGCCCGCGTTGAGCCCCAGTCCTACCTCACGTGCCGTCCTGGCAGCCTCGACGAATGGGCGAATTGCCTCCGCGCGGTCGTCCATATATCCCGCGGCGTAGGGCTCAGTGTACAGTTCTACGCGGTCAGTGCCGCATTCCTTGGCCGCGGCAACCATCTCCTGGTCGGCGTCGACGAATATTGACGTCCTTATTCCTGCCTCCTTGAAGCGCCCGATTACATCGGTAAGGAATGCGCGGTTGGCCTTTGTGTCCCAGCCGTGGTTGCTCGTCAGCTGGTCGTCGGCATCGGGAACGAGCGTCACCTGCGTTGGTCTTACCTCCAGCACAAGGTCTATATATTTAGGTATAGGGTTGCCCTCGATATTCATCTCGGTCTTGACGAGCGGGCGTATGCCCCTCACGTCGCTGTATCTGATATGCCTCTCGTCGGGGCGTGGATGTACGGTTATGCCTTGCGCGCCGAACTTCTCGCAGTCAAGAGCCACCTGCAGCACGTCGGGATTGTTGCCTCCGCGCGAGTTTCTCAGTGTGGCCACCTTGTTGATGTTTACGCTTAATTTCGTCATTTTTTTGTTTTTTATGGATTATGCGATGTCCGTTATTCGGCAAAATATGTAATTTTGCAAATGCCTATAATCATCGGCAAAGTTACAAAATGTTTGGCATTTCCAAGCATGACATGCTTAAAAAGAAAATTAAAAGCTACATTTTATGGCACTTCGGAAAATGAGATTCGCCATCTTCGGCAACATATACCAGAGTCGCAAGTCGGCCAACATACAGAAAATACTGGCATGCCTTGACGAGCACGACGCCGAGGTGTGCATAGAGAGGCGGTTCTACGACTACCTGGTAAGCACGGGGCGCATAGCGGAAGGCAGCGTAGGGTTGTTCGACGACAGCCTGTTCGAGGCCGACTTCGTCATCTCCATGGGCGGCGACGGCACTCTGTTGCGGGCCGCGGGGCACGTTGGCAGCAAGGGTACGCCCATACTCGGTGTGAACATGGGGCGCCTGGGATTCCTGGCCGACGTGCTGCCGAGCGAGATTGAGGAAGCCATAGCGTCGCTGTACGACGGCAACTACGACATCGAGAACCATACCGTAATACAGGCCGAAGCCGACGGCAGGCCGCTGCAGGGCCCTTCATACGCGCTTAACGACATAGCAGTGCTGAAGCGCGACAATGCCTCGATGATAACGATACACGCCGAGGTTGACGGCGAATACCTCGTAACCTACCAGGCCGACGGCCTCATCGTGAGCACGCCCACCGGCTCGACGGCCTACTCGCTGTCGAACGGAGGCCCGATAATAGTGCCCTGCACGGGCACGCTGTGCCTCACGCCGGTGGCTCCGCACAGCCTCAACATACGCCCGATAGTCATTCCGGACGGCACGGTAATAAACCTTACGGTAGAGAGCAGAAGCCACAATTTCCTCATAGCGGTGGACGGACAGTCGGAGAAATGCGCCGAGGGCACAAGCCTGACCATACGCAAGGCGCCCTACACGATAAGGATAGTAAAGCGCAGCGGGCACCGCTACTTCTCCACCCTGCGCGAGAAGATGATGTGGGGAGCCGACTCGCGGGGATAAAAGGCTTAGCTTAAGAAGACATACCGGGCCAATTCAGCCTATCGGGCCATCAGCCTTATCTGTCTAATTCGGCATATTAGGCTAACTATGCCCAATATGCCTGATAAGCCGAATCAGCCTAAAAAGACATCGACAATTAACTTTTAACAGAATAGCCAATGCTCAAATTAAGAATGATTATTGCAGCCGTGGTGATAGCCTTGGCCGCAAACGTATCGGCGCAGGACGCCGACTCGCTTTACGCTAAAGACCTGTTGCAGCCCGGCACGGAGGCGCCCGACTTCACTCTGGCGGCGCCCGACGGCACGCGCCACAGTCTGTCGGAGATGAAGGGAAGCTACGTAGTGCTCGACTTCTGGGCTTCATGGTGCCCGGACTGCCGCAAGGACATTCCCGAAATGAAACGCCTGCACGACATGTACGGGCAGAGGATTAAGTTCGTGAGCGTATCGTTCGACGACAAGAAGGACAACTGGACGCGCTGCATCGAATCAAACGGCATGGACTGGCTGCACCTTAGCGAGCTGAAGAAATGGAAATCGACCGACGTATCGCGCCTGTACAACATCAAGTGGATACCGGCCATGTACCTCATCGACCGCCAGGGCACGGTCATACTGTCGACCGTCATGATAGACAAGCTGGCCGCCAAGCTAAAGGAGCTGCACGAACTATAGTGCCGGATACAGGAAAACGGCTGGCGCCAATACCCGAAAGACAGCCCGGCAAGACATCCGCAAAAAAACAAAACGTCGCATTCCGCAATACAGAATGCGACGTTTTACGTTGTAATACACCATCTTTTACAGTACGATTTGCCGTCTTTTAGATTGTAAGCGAAAGCCGGCAGCCAGCTTACGGAGAATCAACGCACATACATCCAGGAAGAAAATACGTAAGCAAAACGCGGCATAAACGTAACACTTTCAACCGCAATGACATGTCATAACGTCCCTGCACGGACAAGACCTACTGTCGAACGGTGTCAATTATGCTCACCGCTGGTCTCCTTTATGATGAACACGCTTAGCGCCCCGGCCACGAGAAGCACTCCCGATACGGTCATCATGCTGCTCTGCTCGCTGCCGACAAGGCTCAGTACTGCGCCGCCGAGCGCCGCTGCTATTATCTGCGGAATGCATATCGTGCCGTTGAACAGGCCCAGGTAAGTGCCCATGTGGCTGCCGTTAAGGGCGTTGGTTACAATGGCGAATGGCATTGCCAGCATTGCGGCCCATGCGCATCCGATAAGCAGGTAGGGCACGAAGAGCACATACTGGTTGTGCACGAAGGGCACCATCAGGAAGCCCGCGGCACCGAGCGCAAGGCTGATGGCGTAGGCAGCCTTACGGTTGGCGAACCTCGGCAGGGCCACGGCCCAGCACACGCTGCCTATAGCCTGCACGGCGAAGAGTATGCCAACCCAGTTGCCGGCCGCCTGGAACCCTTCAGAAGTCGGGTCGGTAGTGCCCCAACAAGTCTCGGCGATGGCTCCGTTGGTATAGTTCCACATGTACAGGAACGCCGCCCAGCAGAAGAACTGCACCAGCCCGACCGTCCAGAAAGCCTTGGGCGCGTCGCGCAGCAGCCTCAGCCAGTTGACCTTGTCCTCGTTGAGCGGCTTCGACAATCCGTGATACTCGGCATATTCCTTCGGCGGCATTTCCTTCACCTTGACCGAAGTGTATATCACGCAAAGTATCAATATGGCCGCGCCGATGTAGAAAGAGTAAATAACGGAGTCAGGTATTACGCCCTTCGGAGCGATATTGCTTATGCCAAGGAACGTGAAAAGGAACGGGAAGACGTAACCCACGAGCGAGCCGGCATTGCACAGGAAACTCTGTATCGAGTACGCCAGGGCCTTCTGCTTCTCGTTAACCATGTCGCCGACAAGCATCTTGAACGGCTGCATAGCCATGTTGATACTCGTGTCGAGGAACATTAACGACACCAGTCCGAACACCATGGCCGTAGACACGGCCATACCGAACGACCCGGCGTTGGGCAGCAGGCACATCACTATAACCGCCACAAGCGCGCCGATGAACAGATAAGGTATCCTTCGGCCGAAACGGCACCACGTCTTGTCACTGAATGTGCCAACCAACGGCTGCACGATAATGCCCATCAAGGGAGGGAGTATCCAGAAATAACTGAGGCTGTGCGGATCGGCGCCCAACGTTGCGAATATACGGCTGATGTTGGCGCTCTGCAAGGCGTACGCAATTTGTACGCCGAAGAAACCGAAACTCAGGTTCCAGAGTTTGGCAAAACTTAAATCAGGTTTTCTTTTCAAGTCAGTATTCATATTGTTTAAGGATTTATGTTAATTCACGATTCTCAATGCACAACCCAGTTTTGCACAAACTCAATTATGAATTATGCATTATGAATTATACATTACTTGGTGGTGCCCCTTACAATCAGCCTGGTCCTTATCACGCGCTTCTCCACCTTGTCAACAGGCATGCGCCCCTCGACCTTTGCGATAAGTATGTCGGCCGCCTCGCGCCCCACCTTATAGCCGTTCTGCTCTACGGTGGTAAGCATCGGGTCGCACGCTACGGCCCTCTGTCCGTTGGTAAACCCGCATACAGATATATCCTCAGGCACCCTGAGTCCCATGCGCTTGGCAGTGTACATTATGCCTATGGCCGTATCGTCGTTAATGGCGAAGAAAGCGTCGGGACGGTTGTCGGCATTCAACACCTCCGGCGTAATCCGCTCGGCATCCTCGCGGTTGTCGCAAATCTTCCTTATGCAGTCATTAGGATTTATTCCGTGCTTCAGCAATGCGTCATGCCAACCGTTATAACGGTTCTTCGAAATCTCGAGCGTCATCGACGAACCGTAGAAAGCAATGTTACGGCAACCGGTGCCAATCATATACTCTACGGCAGAATAAGCTCCCATATAGTCATCGACAACCACACGGCTGGCGTCCACGCCGGTGCAAATCCTGTCATAAAAGACAAGGGGCAACCCCTTGTTCATCAACGATATGAAGTGGTCGTAGCGCGAAGTGTTCTTCGACTGCGACACTATTATGCCGCACACCTTGTTCTCGTAGAACGAATTGCACGTCTCAACCTCACGCTCATATCTTTCGTCGCTCTGCGCAACAAGCAGCCTGTAACCGTATTTCAGGGCCTCGTCCTCAATTCCGCTCAATATCGACGAAAAGTAATAATGGGTGAATTGAGGGATTATTACCCCGATAATCTTCATCGTCTTGTTGTTACGCAACGACTCGGCCATTATGTTTGGACTGAAATCATGCGCCTTGGCATAAGCCACTATCTCGTTGCGCCGCTTCTCGCTTATACGCGGACTGCCTTTCAAGGCCCTCGAAACAGTTGCCACGGAGACTCCAAACTCCCTGGCAATATCTTTCATTGTTATAGGCACTCTGTTTTCAGGCATGATCCGTTTTGTTTTTCTACCGCAAAATTAGTTAATGCCTAACTATCTTTAAGATTACACCTTATAATATTTAAGGTTTTCAATGTGCAACCGATTGCGCAAACGAGAATGTATTTTTTAGTTAAAATGAAGAACAAATAATAATAAATGGACGTATTTTTGCACATGTGAAAACTGACCTTGAGACTGCGTTTTTTGAGACGTAGAATTAAAAATTTAGTATTATAAATGTTAACTTTAAAAGTACAAGAATGATGAAGCAGGTAAAAATCAAAACCCCTATTAGGATCCTGTCATTATTGATCGGGCTATTCCTATCAGTGGGCGCCTTTGCTCAGAATGAAGTCAAAGGAATCGTTAAGGATGCTTCTGGTGAACCGGTAATCGGCGCTACCATCCGTGTCGTAGGACAAGACGGCGGCTCTATTACCGACTTTGACGGAAACTTTACCATCAAAGCTGAACCGGGAGCTAAGATCCAGGTGTCTTACATCGGTTACAAGACCGTTGAAGTACCCGTATCCTCTAACATGGTAATCACTCTTCAAGACGACACCCAATTGCTTTCCGACGTTGTCGTAATCGGTTACGGCCGCGCAAAGAAGGAAGACTTGACAGGTTCGGTAACAGCCATCAAGCCAGATGAGATGAGTAAGGGTATCACCAGCAGCGCCAGCGACATGATCGTCGGCAAGATTGCCGGTGTTGACGTAATCACCGCAGGCGGTGCGCCAGGCGCGGGAGCGCAGATCCGTATCCGTGGCGGTTCGTCACTCAACGCAAGCAACGACCCTCTCTACGTAATCGACGGTCTTACCATCGACGGCAACACGGCTACCGGTATGAGTAACGTGCTCGCTATGATCAACCCGAACGATATCGAGACCTTCACTGTATTGAAAGACGCATCTGCAACAGCCATCTACGGTTCGCGCGCATCTAACGGCGTCATCATCATCACCACCAAGAAGGGACGCAAGGGCACAGGCCCGAAATTCTCTTACAACGGCGACGTAACAATCTCAACCACCCAGAAACGCTACGACGTGCTTAACGGCGATGAATACCGCGCACTCGTTGACCAACTGTGGCCGAATGGAGATGCTCCTGCACTCGGCGACGCAAACACAGACTGGCAGGACGAGATATTCCGTACTGCTGTCAGCACATCACACAACCTCTCTATGACGGGCGGACTCAAGAACATGCCTTACCGTGTATCAGTTGGATACCAAAGCAACAGCGGTATCATCAAGACATCTTACATGAAGCGTTTTAACGCATCCGTCAACCTTGCTCCGTCATTCCTCGACGACCACCTGAACTTTAACATAACCGCCAAGTTCATGGCCGAGAAAGACAGTTATGTAGACTCTGGCGCGGCTATCGGCGGAGCGCTCGCTATGGACCCGACCCGTTCAGTGTATGACCACAGCGAAATCGGTGATTCTTTCTTTGGCGGATATTACCAAAACTATCAGTCTACTGACGCTTATCCTGATAAAAGCTGGAATTACACGTCAAATACCAATACACCTCAGAACCCCGTCGCATACCTCAACCAAAGAAGCTGCATCGCCAATTCGAGCGACTTTAACGGTAACGTAGAGGTAGACTACAAGGTTCACGGATTCGAGGACTTACGACTCCACGCCAGCTACGGCGGTCAGTACACGTCAAGCACACAGGACGACTGGTCGTCACCCTATTCTTATGACAACAACTATTACGGCTGGAACGGCGTAACCAAGTACTATAAGTACAGCATTACCGCAAATGCCTACGCACAATACATGCATACGTTCGGATCTCATACCATCGACATAATGGCCGGCGCCGAGGAGTCTCACTACCACCGCAGCGGATACAACCAAGGCATGGGATGGGATTCATATACAAACGAACCTTATAATGAATCATTAAGGAGCGAAAAGGAATGGGCAACCCATAACTCACTCGTATCTTATTTCGGACGTTTGAACTATACACTCCTTGACCGTTACATGCTTACCGCTACGTTCCGTGCCGACGGTTCTTCACGTTTCGCCAAAGGACACAAGTGGGGCTACTTCCCGTCAGTTGCACTTGCATGGAAAATCAACGACGAAAAGTTCATGAAAAACATCAAATGGTGGAACGAGTTTAAACTCCGCCTCGGCTGGGGTCAGACCGGTCAGCAGGATATCGGCTCGGACTTCCTCTATGCTACTCTTTACACTATCGGAGACCAATACGGACAATACCAGTTTGGTACAGGATCGGACTCGTTCATTTATACGGTGCGCCCCTCTGCTTACAATCCCGACCTTACATGGGAAACTACAACCACATGGAACGCCGGACTTGACTTCGCTTTCCTGAACAACCGCATTACCGCCAATATCGACGGTTACTACCGCAAGACTACCGACCTTATTCAAAACGTCACAATCCCTGTCGGAGTGAACTTCGCACAGCGCATGGACCAAAATATCGGTTCTCTCGAAAATTATGGTATTGAGTTCTCTATCGGAGCGAAGCCCATCGTCACAAAAGACTTCACTTGGGACGTACAATACAACGTTTCATGGAATCACAACGAAATTACCGAGCTTGTCGGCGGTAACGATGGCTACAAAGTAGAGAGCGGCAACACCATCTCACGCGGAACGAGTACGCACGTGCAGGCACACACCGTAGGTGAACCGGCAAACTCGTTCTGGGTTTACCAACAGGTTTATGACGAAAACGGCAAACCTCTTGAAGGCGTATTCGTCGACAGAGACGGCAACGGTAAAATCACCAACGACGACCGTTACTTCTATCACAGCCCGGCAGCACCTGTGTACATGGGCCTTACGATGAAGTTTACTTACAAGAACTGGGACCTGAGCTTCGCCCTACGTTCGTCGATAGGCAACTATGTTTACTACGACTTCCTGTCAAACAAAGCTGTCATCAGCCAGCCAGGACTTTATTCAAACAGCTCATACAGCAATACAACTCAAGCCGCTGTCGATTTAGGATTTACAGGCACAGGCACAGGCTCACCATGGCTCAGCGACTACTTCGTACGTAATGCTTCTTACCTGAAGTGCCAGAACATTACACTCGGTTATTCGTTCCCCGCTCTGCTGAAGTACAACAACCAGGACTACTTCTCCGGACGCCTGTACTTCACCGTGCAAAACCCGTTCATAATAACCAAATATGACGGTCTTGACCCTGAAGTATCGAGCGGCATAGACAACAACCCGTACCCGCGCCCCCTGAGTTTCCAGCTTGGCGTAAACCTCAACTTCTAATGAAGTACATACATGTTACATGAAATAACAAAAAGGATATAACAATGAAAAATATATTTTTTAAGACTATCGCGGCTGCTATTGTGGGCATTGGACTCACTGGCTGTGTGAACGATTTGGACATAAGTTCAATCGATCCGCAATCATCCAGCTCATATGAGGAGGAGCAGCTTTTCGCAAAATGCTACGGAGTGCTTGGCCTGACCGGCCAGCGTGGTGGTACAGGCAATGGCGACTTGAGCGATGACGAAGGCGAATCCGGCTTCTACCGCACCACGTTCAACCTTCAGGAATTGCCTACCGACGAGCTTATGTGGGCATGGCAGACAGACCCGGACATTCCGCAAATCACGATGATTGGATGGAATTCAAGCTCCACCCGCGTATTGTGGGCATATACCCGCCTGATGTATGACATCACGCTGTTCAACAAATATCTGCAGGAAGTACCCGACAACGAAGAGTACAGCCAGAAGCGCGCAGAGATACGCTTCCTCCGTGCATTGCATTACTGGTACTTGCTCGACCTGTTCGGCAAAGTACCGTTCAAGACTGACTTCGACATCAACCAACTGCCTGTTGAATACAGCGGCGCCGAAGCATATGACTGGATAGACAAGGAGCTGACCGAAATAGAACCGCAGATGGCGGAGGTCGGCGCATTCTGCAACGACCAGTACTTCGGGCGTGCCGACCGCGGAGCGGCTTACATGCTGCACGCACGCCTTGCCCTCAACTCGAAGGTTTATACAAAAGGTGCAGTTGAGGATTACCAGAAAGCCATAGACTATTGCGACCAGCTGATCAACAGTGGAGCATACGACCTGTCACGCCTGGCCAAAAACGGGAACTCGGGCTACGCACAGCTTTTCATGGCCGACAACGACGTCAATACTGAAGCACGCCAGGAAATAATATTCCCAATCCGCCAGGACGGACTTCATACAAGACAATATGGAGGCTCGCTCATGCTGATTGCAGGAGCACGAAGCGCCGCTATGCCCAATTACGGAATGAGGGAAAGCTGGACATGCCTTTTCGCACGCAATGCCATGATTTCAAAGTTCTTCGAGAACCAAGACGCAATACCTCTTGCTGAAGAAGCCGCGCCTAAAGATGCGACCTCAGACGAAGTAGTCGCGCTTGACGAACAATACGGCACAACAATACAAGACCTCCTCGACTTGGCCGGCGATGACCGCGCACTGTTCTACAGCGGTTGCGCCAACGGCGTACGAAAGCTGAAAACGGACAAAGTCTCAGCTTTCACCGACGGACTTTCTGTAGTAAAATGGACCAACCTGAAGAGCGACAATACTGCTGGACAGAATGTATCATGGCCTGATACGGACATTCCATTGTTCCGCCTCGCCGAAGCTTATCTTACCCGCGCAGAGGCTAAATATCGCCTGAGCGGTAACCCGAACGATGCCCGTGCCGACATACAGGAGCTGCACAACCGCGCAAACGCCGATGCCGTACCGGCCAATATCGACGAGATGTACATCCTCGACGAGTGGTGCCGCGAGTTCTTTATGGAAGGCCGTCGCCGCAGTGATCTCGTACGTTTCGACTGCTTCACTGGCAACAAATACGTATGGGACTGGAAGGGCGGCGTCGAGAACGGCATAAGCGTTGACCCACACTTCAACGTATATCCTATTCCCGCCCAACACACCTTGGAAGCCGGCAACGGTAACCTGACGCAGAATGACGGTTATTAATCACATTCAAGACAACAATTAAAGCAAGAAGAAATTATGAAAAATATATTTAAAAGCCTGCTCGTTCCGGCCTTCGCCCTTGCGGTAGTTCCCTTCTTTGCCTCATGTAGCGAGGACAGGGACGACAACCCTACGCTTAGGCAGCCGGCCGGTAACCTGACATTGACCGCTCCGGCCGGTTCGGAGACAACAACGTATGACTTGTTGAACACCGAGAGCCTGACGGTAACATCAACGGCTCCTGACTATGGATTCTCCGCACTGATACTATATCAAATCCAGGTGTCACTGACCGAAGATTTCGCAACGTCAAGAACCCTTGGCAATGTAAACCAAACGTATTCAAATGCCAACGCTACACCTGAAGTAAGCTTCGAATGCAGGGAGCTTAATGACTCTATCGTATCGCTGTATCAAGCAGCCAACGGCGGAGCAAACCCGACGCAAGACCCCATGACGGCATACATACGTGTACAGGCCAGCGTCAGCGGCTCGAACACAGCCTATGTCTACTCCAATCCAGTAGCGCTAAGCGTGATAGCGCAATATGTAGAAACGACGCCTGACTTGTATTACTTGGTTGGATTAAACGGTGATTGGAATCCAAGTACAAATTACATATTATATCCAACATCAACAACCGTTTACAGCTACACAACATTGGTAAACAACGGAAGCATAAAATTCTGGCTCAACACTGACATCAGCAATTGGAAAGCTGCTTATGGCTGCTCAACCGATGGAGATAAATCTGTTTCCGGCACATTAGTCAAATCCACCGAAGCAGCTGAAGCCGGTGCAATAGGTGTTCCAACAGACGGTGAGTATTATACATTCACTGCCGATATTGAAAACATGACCTATACATGGACAAGGCTCGAGAACCAGAAACCGACCTCATACTCTACCATCGGTCTTATCGGAATAGGCGGAGATTGGAACAACGATATCGCAATGACAGAAGTTGCGCCGCACAACTGGTATATTAACACAGAAATAACCTCAGACACCGAGATTAAGTTCCGTGCGGATAACGGTTGGGCTGCAAGTTGGGGTAACGGCAATAACCTTAATGACACAAATTATGGCACGGCCGAGTTCAATGGCGGAAACATGACAATCTCTGCCGGCACGTATGACATTTACTTCAACGACATCACGACAGAATTCGTATTCGTACCTGTCGAGTAAACATTCGTTGACACTCTATAAACAACCGCTTGCGCATGAGACACCGCGCAAGCGGTTGTTTTTTATTCAAAGTGCATGTATCCATATAATATAATTTTTCAATTTTCAGCTGTCATCTGTCAGCCT
>NZ_JACJJG010000067.1 GCF_016899855.1 Marseilla massiliensis | reverse complement strand
GCCTCCGTCTCCAAACGCGAGTACGCAAGCGCCTTCTCCAACTCGCGCACGCGCTTGCGCAGGGCCGCGTTCTCATCCCTGTATTCCTCCTTGCTGCGTCTTGCCATGTCGTCGTATTCTTCTTCCGACGGCAAAGATAAGGTTTTCTCACCATATTTTGACTGCCATGACGACAATAACGTCGGATTACACAGGCCATACTTCTTTGCACACTTGCGCTTGCTCATGCCTGACGAGTAATAGTCACGAAGGACGCTCAATTTGAACTCCTCGCTGTACTTTGTTGGATTCTTTCGCATTGTTTTACACATTTTTTATTGTTCATAAATGTGTCAACTTTTGCCAGGACAAGACAAATAGTTTAGAGTGTCGTCACGAAAGCCGTGGGCAATGGTTATATCTTAAATTATCATAAAAGGGCATATACCTTTTACGTAAATATATTTTCAAAAGTACTATCTTTGCACATGCATTCGCTACAACTGCCCGTTTGCCGACAAGCGGCATGAAACAGGCAATGAGGTACAGGCAATAAGATTACTGAAAGGAGGATACTTTAATGGTAAGGTTTATTCAATCAGTTGGTTTACAGAGTTTTACGCCACCGTCAAAGTTGGCGGCAGCCATCGTCATAATGCTTTGCGCCACTATCGGACGTGCCCAACCGAGGGTGACGTGGGCGGTTGAGGGCAATACCGAGGTTGGCTGGAACATGTCTGACGGGAAGGTCGTGTGGGTTAACCTGCTCAGCGCGGGCATAGACGTTGGCCTGTGGAAGGGCGCACATCTTGAAGGAGAGGCTATATCGACATACACCACCAACAAGAACGTAAGCGACAACCTGCTGGGCTTCTCGAACATATATACGCCGACAAATAAGGCGTTCCGCCTGATACAAGCGTCGCTCGGACAGCATTTCGGGCAATGGGCATACGTTTCGGTAGGCCTGCGCAACATCGACACCGACTATTTTACATCGCCGTCAACGAGCCTGTTCACCGCCCCTGCCGACGCCGACTTCCCCACATTATCCAACAACTACCCATTGGCGACATACCCCATGGCCGCGCTCGGAATACACATCGAGGCTTATCCAGTCAATGGACTTACCGTTAAGGCCAGCATATATAACGGCGCTGCGGACGAGAGCCTGAAGCGGCAATTCCGCGTAAAGCCGGGGCACGACGGATATTTCTCGATAGGAAGCGTGACATACGAACGCGAAAACCGCGGTGAAAATCCCGCAAGCTACACCATCGGCTACATTGCGGGACGTGCCCCTGGCGACGGCGACGACGAGGGGCTGGTAGGCAAATCGGGGCTGTGGTTACTGGTAGAGCAACCCTTCATGTACGTCGGCACTACACAATGGTGCCTGCTGATGCAGGGTTCGGTGATGACACGGTACACAAAGAACACGCACGGATACTGGGGCACGGGACTTACCGTGAACGGCATCGGGAAAAGAAACATCCAGGCGGGCGTGGCCGTTAACCGCATGCATGACCGCACGGGCAACGAGCTTGACGCCGAGGCGACATGCCTCGTGCCCCTGAACGACTGGCTATCCGTACAACCGGCGATGCATTTCATACGCTCACATAGCCGCGAAATCGTGGTAGGGATGCTACGTTTCAGCGTGGCTTTCGGCAATAAATAACGGTTTACACAACTACATCGTAACAGCACAAGACCGACGCAGGAACAACATTACGCCAACACGGCCAACTCTATACCGACATTTTACGGCACAAACAAAAAGGAGGAACGCCCGCATAGGCGCTCCTCTTTTGATATAAATGAAACAACTTATTACTCAACAACTATCGGCTTGTACTTCGGAACGAGAGTCTTCATAATAATCCAAGCCAACAGATAAGCCACCGCACAAATGCAGAAGATAATCATATAGCCGGCGGGCTTACCCTCAAAACCGAGGAACGTGAATGCAGCTCCCATGTCACCGGCATACTTGAACAACTCACCAGCGCCGAGGTTGATGAGCAGTGAGCCAATACCTCCGGCCATAGCACCGATACCTGTGATTGTTGCGATTGTCGATTTGGGGAACATGTCACCGATAGTGGAGAACAAGTTGGCCGACCATGCCTGGTGACCAGCGCCCGCAAGACCGATAATTATAGCCGGGAACCATGCCGAGTTAGCGCCTAATGGCTGAGCAAACAACGCAAACAATGGGAAGAACGCGAATATCAACATCGCACGCATACGGCCTGCATACGGCCCCATTCCTTTCTTTTCAACAAACAGTTTGGGCAAATATCCGCCGTAAATTGACAGGACTGTAACGATAAGATAAAGAACGAAAATCAACGCCATACCCATCGTTGAAGATGATTCGTAGCCGAACTGGTCAGAGAAATAAGCCGGAGCCCAGAACAAATAGAACCACCAAACACCATCGGTAAAGAATTTTCCGACGACAAACGACCATGTCTGTTTGTACTTGAAACACTGCATGAAAGGAATAGTCTTCTCCTCCTTAACCTCTTCAGCCTTATTTGCTCCTTCCTCATCGTCCTGGTTGATGTAGATAAGCTCGGCCTTGTTTACACGCTTTGACTTGTCGGGTTTCTCGTAAAGATGAGCCCAGAAGAACATCCAAACAAAACCGATAGCACCGATAATGATGAACGCCATCTCCCATCCGAAATGCTTTGCGAGCACCGGAATGGTGAGCGGAGCGGCCAAAGCGCCGACTGAAGCACCGGAGTTGAAGATAGAAGTTGCGAAAGCACGGTCTTTCTTTGGGAAGTACTCGGCGGTTACCTTGACTGCTGCCGGGAAGTTACCAGCCTCACCAAGGGCAAGGATTGCACGGCAAACAAGGAACAGCCAAACACTAAGCGTCGCGATAGCTACAGCCATTGCGCTGCCTGCTTCAACCGCACGGAGCGCCGCAACGGAGTCAAGTCCCTCAACTTCCATGGTTACCCAACCGCAACCGGCGTGCAGACAGGCACCCAAAGACCAGATGAATATAGCCCAAATGTAACCTTTCTTTATGCCCATCCAGTCAACAAACTTACCAGCAAACAAGCAAGCAACGGCATAAAACACAGAGAAGAAACCGGTAATCATGCCATAATGGGCATCATTCCAGTGGAACTCAGGTGCTATAAAATCTTTCCATGTCAACGAAAGTACCTGCCTGTCAAGGTAGTTTACCGTCGTTGCACAGAAAAGCAAAGCACAAATGACCCAGCGAAAGTTGGTCATCTTAGTTGTTTGAATTGGATTCATTTCTATTATTTTGATTTATAGTATTGTTTAAGTAAGTTTGCGCAAAGTTACTGTTTTTTCATTAAAAAAGACATACCGTCTCGTTAAATTAGCTTAACAAGACAGTATGTCAATAGCTTTTGGACAAAAAGTGAAGAGTCGAGAATGAATATTCATGCTTTGCAATGTTGTTTAAATACCGTGCAAACAACATTGTCTCCATGCTCAATACTTCACACTCAGGATTATGTCAGTCCTGGAAATAGACTCTCTTCACACGGCCGCTGATACTTGTAAGCATCTCGTAAGGTATTGTGCCAATGGCATCCGAAAGGACTGTGACAGGCAGATTGTCGCCGAAGATTTCAACGGAATCACCCTCCTTGCAGTCTATATCCGTAACGTCTATCATCGCTACATCCATGCAGATGTTGCCTACATACGGCGCTTTCTTGCCGTTTACCAAACAATAACAATGCCCGCATCCAAGCCCACGGTCAAGTCCGTCGGCATAACCAATAGGAATTGCGGCAATGAGACTGTCCCTTGTGAGTATTCCCTTGCGGCTGTAGCCCACGGTTTCGTCCTTCGGCACAGCATGGATTTGCAGTATCGTGGTCTTCAACGTGCATACATTATTTATTACGGAATTATCCCTGCTGTCAATGCCGTACAGTCCGAGACCGAGGCGACACATGTCAAGCTGGCGTTCAGGAAAGTGCTCTATACCGGCGGAATTGTCCATGTGACGTATTATTTTGTGGCTGAACGCCGACTGAAGTTTCTCGCTTCCCCGCTTGAAAAGCTCGAACTGGTGGGCCGAGAAGTTGTCGAAATCATCGCTGTCAGAGCCTACAAAGTGTGAGAACACCGAGCGCGGGATAACCGCGTTCTGCCGTTTCAGGCGGCTGATAAGCTCGTCCATGTCGGTAAGAGGATTGAAACCGAGGCGATGCATGCCTGTATCCAGCTTTATATGGACGGGAAATCCTGTCACGCCTTCCCTCTGCGCGGCTTTGACAAGAGCCTCAAGCAGTCGGAAACTGTACACTTCCGGCTCAAGGTCGTAGTCGAACATCGTCTTGAAAGCTGTCATTTCGGGATTCATAATCATGATGTTCGACGTTATTCCGTTCTTCCTCAGCGTCACGCCTTCGTCCGCAACGGCGACGGCAAGGTAATCAACACGGTGGTCCTGCAACGTCTTTGCCACCTCAACAGCGCCCGAACCGTAGGCGTCGGCCTTAACCATGCACACCAGCTTGGTGGTCGGCTTCATGAAAGAACGGTAGTAATTAAGGTTCTTAACCACAGCGTTGAGGTTTACCTCGAGTATAGTTTCGTGCACCTTCTGCTCCAGCAGTTCTGTCAGATGGTCAAAACTGAACCTGCGCGCACCCTTCAACAGGATTACCTCATCATGCAGCGAGGCAAACACCGGACTCAAGATGAAGTCTTGGCAATCGCCAAAAAAGTATTTCTCGGGTATGTCTATAACGGCGGAATGGGCGCTAATCTCGGGGCCTATGCCTATGAATTTCTCTACGCCGCGCGTCTTCGACAGGTCAGAGACCTCCTTATACAGTGCCTCGCCGTCCTTTCCGCTCTGGTAGATGTCGCTCAGTATGAGCGTGCGTTTGCGTCCGGCATGGTCAGGGCGACGGCTCATGAAGTCGAGGGCGATGTCGAGCGAGTTGACGTCGGAGTTGTAAGAATCGTTTATAAGTGTGCATCCATGACGTCCTTCCTTCACCTCCAGGCGCATGGCAACGGGCTCCACTACGGCCATGCGGGCTGCGATTTGGTTGCCGTCAAGGCCGAGATACAAGGCTACGGCGGCACAGGTTACCGAGTTGGCAACCGACGCCTCGTCGATGAAAGGCAGCGAATAACTGCCCGGGCGACCGTCAAACGTATAGTGCACGGTGGTCGTTACGCCGCTCTTCTCCACCTTATTTATATATAGGCGGGCGTTCGGCTCGGTCATCGACCATGCTATCCGCTCGCCCTTATAGTCAAGACTTGCCACGCAGCGGCGCACCGTTTCGTCATCATAAGGGTAGACTATGGCCTTGGAGTCATGAAATAGCTTGAGCTTCTCCATGCACTTTTCCTCCATTGACGAGAAGTTCTCCTGGTGTGCCGTGCCGAGGTTTGTAATCACTCCTACGGTCGGCTGTATTATGTCGTGCAGCGCATCCATCTCGCCCCGCTGGCTTATTCCGGCCTCAAACACGCCTACCTGGCTCCGTTCATTCAGCAGCCAGACAGACAGGGGCACGCCTATCTGAGAGTTGTAGCTACGCGGACTGCGGGTCACTACCATCTGCGGTGACAACAACTGGTAAAGCCATTCCTTCACTACGGTCTTTCCGTTGCTACCCGTTATACCCACTATGGGGATGTTGAACTCGTCACGATGGCGCTCGGCAAGGCGTTGCAGAGCCTCGACCGTGTGCGGCACGCGCAGGAAATTGGCGTCGGCGTAGGCCGTGGCATAGTCTTCGGGCAATGTCTCCACTACGAAGTTGCGCACTCCGCGGCGGTATAAGTCGGCTATATACCTATGCCCGTCGTTACGTTCGGAGCGTATGGCGAAGAACAAAGTGTCCTCCGGGAAGCAGACACTGCGACTGTCCGTCAGTATCCAGCTTATCGCGCTGTCGGCCGTGCCGTAGCGGCGCGCGCCGATGAGAGTCGTTACTTTTTCAATGGAATAAAGCATATCTATTTTATTTAAGTGACAAGTTTACAAGCAACAAGCAGACAAGGAGGTTTGTTTTTACCATATGCAACCATTGTCCGGACAACACCTTAACATACATATAACACTTGCCTTTCAACAAGTCAAAAACCCTTGTCAACTTGTATGCCTGTCGCCCGTCTACAGTCAGAGTGCAAAGTTCGGATATTTTTTTGATAGTTCGGATATTTTTAACATAGTTTTATCCATGAAATCCCTATACTCCGCCGACTCGGGATGCAGCGGCCTGTGCCCCAGGGCCTCCTTCAGAGGACGCCATTCGGCAATAAACCGCTTTGCCTCGGGCGAGAAATAGGCCTCCGAGAACAGTTCCCAAATATACTCAACGGCCTGTTCCGAGGGGTGGAGCATGTCCTTGGCGTAGAAGCGGTAGTCGCGCAGCTCGTCGTTTACTATCTCGTATGCGGGAAAATAAGACACCCGCCCAGGCCGCTCACGCACAAGTTTGTCAGCCGCAAGAAGCAGCACAGCCTTAGACAGCTGGCTGCCGTGGAAGCCGTATTTGGCGTAGCGTATCGGACTGACGGTCACTATCACCCTCACGTCCTGGCGCCGCCCTACGAGCACGTCGACCGCCCTGCCAAGATAACCGACGCATTCGTCAATCGTAAGCTCACGCTCGGTGAACAGCCGCTGCGGCCTTTTGGCGCAGTTGTCAACAATCTCGCCCGTCTCGTTCAGTATGTACACATGATTCGTGCCGAGCGTAAACAGCGCCACTCGGGGCGCCGCTTCAGTGCGCTCTACGGTGTGCAGGATACTCGCGGGGTTATACATCACGCCGAAGGGATTGACCGTAGCGCGGAACTTCTCTTCCTTGAAGCGCCGCCCTATGTTGTCCGCGAAACACGAACCAACGAACAACATCTCCTCACACGGCCCTATCTCAAACTCCGGGCGGTCAATCTTCACTCTCGTCCTGAACTCCATACCTTATTATATTATATAGTCCTTAACAGGCTGCAAATATACTCTTTTTCGCCGTAAAACGATTACACGTCGGCCATTAAGTTACTTCCGCCCCGCCATTCTTCCGCCCCGCACATACCAAAAGACCATCCCCGCATTTCTCAATTCGACGTATTGACGTTTAGCGCAATCACTGCACGGTTTCTCTTGTCAGCTAATAGACGTTCAAATGCGCCATTGTAGGGACATAATTCATTATGTCCACACGCGCTGAAAGAGCGTTCAGACATGTGTTAATCAGCCAAAAACGTTTCTTACGAAACGTGCGGGCATAATAAATTATACCCCTACGGAGGATGCATTCAATTAGTGTTCGTCTTTAATGTAAAAGTTAATATTCATCCAACAGATTTGCGGATGTAATCCCAAAGGCCGTCTTTTACGAACCAGAAGGCCATCTTTTGCACGCTAAAAGGCCGTCTTTCGCGACACGAAAGACGGCCTTTTATAAAGTATCTGATTAAATGAATATCCGCAAACACCCATATTACAGTTAACCAAACATAACCCTACAAGGCTTTTGTCTTTAACTACTTAGTGAGCAAAGCGAACGTTAACTACTTTAACTCCTTTAACTACCGATGGCATCTGATTATCAGCCGGTTACCGGCCGGTATGTTTATGCCTTCAGACAGGCGCTTAACTGCGGCTCACCTGCAGGCCTTTATCGCTTAGCGACATGTCCACAAAGCGGGCGTTGGCATTCGGCCTGTTGTCGTTGAACACCTGTTTTATGCGCGCGGCAGCGTCGGGGTCCTTCGCCACGATATACAGATAGCCGCCACCACCGGCACCCGCCAGCTTGTAGCCAAGGGCCAGGTCGTCGATAAGGTCAGTCATGCGGCGCACGTCAGAGGGGTCAGAGCCGCTGTCGAGGGCACGGTTCTGCGACCACGTCTTGCGCACCAGCCGGCCCATCTGGGTAAAGTCAGCGCGCTGTATGGCCTCGTACATGTCGAACGAATGGCGCTTCATCTCGCGCAAGAGGCGCAGTTCGTCGCTCTGGTTGAGGAACATCCGGCGCACAATCTCGGCCAATATGCTCTTCGCCGTGCGCGTTATGCCCGTGTAATATAATAGGTGGCAGGGCTTGTACTCGGGCCGTGTGAACAGGTCTGACGGCAACCAGCGCACCGTGGGACTCTGGTCAAAGCCGCGCGCAGTCTGCAACAGCTTGACGCCCTGCAGTATTCCGCCGAACTGGTCTTGCCATCCGCCGCCCGTGGTGAGCAGCTGCTCCAGCACGAGCGTGCGCCGCCCAATCTCGTTCTTGTCCCATGCCAGTCCGCAAAAGTCGTTCAGCGCGCCCAAGACGGTTGACGCCAGCATGCTGCTCGTGCCAAGTCCGCTGCCCGCGGGAATGGCCGACAGCAGCGTAATCTCAAGTCCGCAGCCGAACGCGCGCAGTCGGCTCTCAAGCGTAGGATACGTCTCAAGACTGTATTCGGGCAGGAATCCGGCCAGCGCCAGCGCCGCCTTGGGTATTGAGAAGGGGCTGCCAACGTGGCGCATGTCGGCCAGTTGCTCGTAAGTATATACCTCCTCAACGGCGCCGAGGTCAATGCTGCGCAGCACGATGCGCGGCTCGCGGCACGGGCGCACGTAAGTCTGCAATGGCGGCTGGCCGTTAAGCTCGATGGCAAGGTTGACCACGCTGCCGCCTTCCATCAGGCAGTAAGGCGGCGTGTCGGTCCATCCGCCGGCTATGTCGATACGTACCGGACTGCGCGCCCACACTATCTGGTCGCCGTAAACCGACATGCGGGGCTGCTGTTTCTCGGTCAGCGCCTGCACGGTAAGCCCGTTGCGCAGCAGGGTAAACGCCTTGTCTTCAGCCGTTTGGCACTCCTCTCCACGCAGGCGGGCCAGCTCCGAGCGGAACATAGAGTCGTGTATGCGTGTCAGCAGAGGCGCCGTGTCGGCTATCGGGGCAGGCTCTTGTATGCCAAACTGCGCAAACTCACGGGCCGCATCGTCAAGGTCTGTCTGATAAAACACGCTGTGCTCGTAGTTTTTGGCCAACGCTGCCCAGTTCTGGGAGCGGTACGCGCGGCGCTGAGCGACAAGCCTTTGCAGATTGGCCTCAGCCGAAATGTCGTCGGCGCTGAGCTTCCTCGTGCATTCGTTCCATACCTTACGACCCTCGTCAAGGCCCGGTTCGCCAAGCATCCAGCGCAATGCCAGTCCCGCTTCGGCCACGTTACGGCACACGGGGAATATGCGTGCCGACTGCAAATCGGCGTTTCCCTCTATATCGTCAATGCTTATTCCGCGCTCGGCAGCCCACTCCGTGAACGGCCGTCCGATGAACTCCGTCGCCACGTCAAGCAAGCTCCCGCGGAACTTGTCGCCGTATCCGTAAGGGCGAACGACATACTCCGTCTCGCCTACGGGCACTATATCGACACACCATCCGGGCTTCAACTCCACGTGCCAGTCGTTCTCCGGCACGCCGGTTATTATATTCTCGTGCGCCAAAGTCCATCCCTCGCCCACGTAACTGTTCTCTATCCAGAGGTTCTGGTTTGCCTCGGTGATGGCAGTTCGGGTAACTGCGTTCTGCACGAACATGGCCGGATGCGGCTTCAGCGAGTGGTGCATAATCTCGCGCTGGTCGTTAACGAGATTCTGTATGGCCAGCGTTGACGACAGTATCTCATGGCTCGTGCCGAAGTGGTAGAACTCTCCGCCGGGCAGCGGAAGCACCGCCACGCTCAGTGAGTTGAGCTCTTCGTCGACGATTGACGGCTCCGTACCGAGCGAACAGCCGAATTCCGAATACAAATCATAGTTCTTCAGGCCGTCGCCCTGCCGTGAACGGGCCATCAGCAGGCGCACTGCGCGGTCGCTAAGCAGCCACACTCCGATGTCGGTAAGGTAGAAGTGGTCTTTCAGCAGCTCGCCCAACGTCTTTACGGACGGCTTCTGCATCATGCACTTAAGCACCGAAGGAGTGTCGCTCTTGGACACGAACACCCCGTGATCCTTGGCTATTTCGGGGCCAAGCCACAGTCCGTAGCACACGACATCTGCCTCGGGAATGGGCTGCAGGGGCTGAGTGGCGCGTATGTAGACGTCGCCGCTCACAATCATCGTGTGCATGTTGGCCGGCGTCTGGCTCATTATCTGCTCGTAAAGAGGCACCTGCAGCGACAGCAGATCTTGTGAAAGGCGCTGCCCGCGCTCCCATCTGAACACGGGAATGGGCGTCAGCACCTTGCCCGACGGCGCGTAGGCAGGCAGTCGGCGGCTCTGTCCGCCGGCATGAAGCAGCAGCCTGCGGTCTGCGGCGAGCCACTCGTCGAACGTCATTCCGTCGCCATGCTCACGGTAACAGGCCTCTAACAGCCACGTAGAACCGCCGCCCGAACCGAGCTTACAACCCACCGGGTCGCTGGTGCAAAACCATTCATCGCGTGAATATCCGGTAATTTCGTGAAAACAGTTTACAAGGTTTGGTGGTAAGGATAGTAGTCTTTTCATTTTTGTGCAACGTTTTTTTGAATTAAGAATTAAGAGTTAAGAATTAAGAAAAAATGCCTTGAACGCTTATCAACAGGAGTATTTTTCTTAATTCTTAACTCTTAATTCTTAACTATTTTCTCTTCTTTCTATATTCAATGTATGCCAAAAGGAGAATGGCAAGTAGCAGTACCGCATAAGCGACATAAGCTATAGTCTCGGTAGTAGTTACCGATTTGGGATGGAACGCCAGTTCTATCTTGTGCTTGCCGGGCGCTACATTCACGGCACGAAGCAGGTAGTTTACACGTCCGAGTTCAACAGGCTGTCCGTCGACGGTGGCAGTCCACCCGGGATAATAAACCTCCGAGAATACTATAACGCCGCCTTTTGACGAGTTAACGTCATACGTCAGTCGGTCAGACATATATGACGTAAGCTTAACAACAGAAGTGCTGTCCTGCTTTACGGCGGTCTTCAGCTGTGCCTCAAACCGCTTGTCGGCCACAGCCTCATGGCGTATGTCCATCTTGCCGACACGCTCTATCTCGGCGTTGGCATTGTCAACGTAAGTCAAATTGTCAACATACCAGGCCGGACCGTACACGTACGGATTCTGCACAGGCACTGTCTGTCCGTCTTGCAGCGGCAGTATGAAGTATCGGGCGTTGAGCATGTTGAGCACGGGGAATATGCTGTCGCCGTTGACCTTGGACATATCTCCGCCTGCCTGGGCCACAGCCTGCATGAGACTGCCCATCTCCGGCGCAATGTACATGTCTATCATGTCCTGGTAACGGCGCAACTTGGCTGCGTGGTAACCGCCTATGCTGTTGTGGAAATATGACGTCTCGTTCTCGTTAAAGGTATTAGACGCGAGGTTGAGCACACGGTAATTGCCGAGATCTGTCTTGTCCTGGAGGATTATACGGTCTGTCTCCGTCTCCTGTATCGGGGCCTCACGTTCGCTCTTCGGCACGAACATGTCGTTATTAAGGTAGCGCTTGTTGACCTGCCAGAGGTCTATCAGGCAGAGCACTATTATCGCGCCGACCATGTAATTGGCCTTAAGCTTCCTGGCCTTGAAGAGCAACAGGCAGAGCGTGCCTATCACAACGACCAGCGCCGAACGCCAGCAGTCGGCCGTAAAGACGGCCTCTCGCATATCACGCAGGTTGTCGATAACAGGATTGACATACTCCTGCGGCAGCGTCATGAGCGCCTTCATCTCGTTAGACGATATGAAGTCAGAGAAGAACAGCGTGGGGAACAAGGCGAAAAGTATGGCTATACCGCCCGTAAGGCCGAAGCTGAGATATACGGTCTTGATACGTTTCGTAAGGATTTCGGGCTCATCTACGATTTTCTTCAACGCCAACATGGCAAGCAACGGGATGGTAAACTCGGCTATGACAAGTATTGACGCCACCGTGCGGAACTTGGCGTACATAGGCACATAGTCGATGAAGAAGTTGGTAAAGGGCATGAAATTCTTGCCCCATGCCAACAATACGGAGAGCACCGTGGCAGCCAAGAGCGCCCATTTCATGGGTCCCTTGACGATAAACAGGCCGAGGATGAACAGCATTAGAACAAAAGCGCCCACGTAGACGGGGCCTTGCGTGCCGGGCTGTTCACCCCAATACTGGCCGAGCTGCTGGTATATCGGGGCAAAGTTAGGGTCGGCATGCTTCATGGCAGTCTCGCTTTCAACCAGCGGAACACTTGCCCCACCCTTTGTGTTCGGCACGAGCAACGTCCACGTCTCGTCTATTCCGTAGCTCCACTGGGTGATATAGTCACGGTCAAGTCCGGTCGACGTCTGGTTGGCAACGTCCTTCTTCACCAGCTCGCTCTTGCCGCGCATGGTCTCCTTGCTGTACTCCCACGTGTGGTAAAGGTTGCTCAGGTTAAGGCAAATGCCGATGACGGCACCGGCGGCACACACGGCCGTGGCCTTGCCGAAGCGCGCGAGCTCCTTCTTCCGTATGGCGTCGACAAGGTAAGCGATAATCATGAACAGGATGACGAAGAGGAAGTAATATGTCATCTGCACATGGTTGGCATTAACCTCGAAAGCCGAAAATATAGCCGTAACTATGAATCCCCACAGGTATTTGCCCCTATACGACAGCACCACGCCGGCTATCATCGGCGGCAGGTAGGCCAAGGCCATGACCTTCCAGATATGTCCGGCGGCAATGATAATGAGGAAATACGTAGAGAAAGCCCATATTATGGAACCAAGAACGGCAAGTGACTGCCTGAAGTCGAATGCCCTGAGCAAAATATAGAAGCCGAGAAGATAGGCAAAGACATACCATACGTTCTCGGGCAAGAATAGGTGATACACGCTGAGGGCACCCTGGACACCCTTTGTGCTGGTATATTCAGGCGCCGACTGATAGGTGGGCATACCACTGAACACCGAGTTCATCCAACGCGTTACCTCGCCCGTCTGGGCCTTGTATTCAGCCATTTCACGGCCTAATCCCTTGCTTGCGGCCGAGTCGTGACGGTAAAGAATCTTGCCCTCGATGTCTGCCGGGAAGAAGTAAGCGAACGAAATGAGCGCGAACAACACTACGGCCAACACGTCAGGCAACCATTTTTTCCATGTTTCCATTGTCTTTATATATTTTACATTATTTTCGTTTAGCGATGCAAAAGTAATAGATTAAATGAAGAATTAAGAATGAATAATGAAAAATCCTACATTAATAAAATGAAAAATGATGAATGAATAATGGGAAATCATGCACCCGACAAACGGCAACGGACGAATGAGCGACGTTTAACATGGTTGCCGTTCAAATCAACGCGAATACCTGCGGATAAATATAACAAGACGAGAGAGGCGAAGGCTAAAGTTTCATTTTATCACACTAACACAATATTTACCGCTCTAAATGACATTAACGGTTTTCCAAAGTCTTGACATTTAAAAATCAAGAAATAGCGAAACAGAATGGCATAAACGAGCGAATATATTATGCGAATAACCTATTTGTATTCTAATATTGCACTATTCGCAATACAAAAGACGGTCTTTTGGCATGTCAAAGACCGTCAATGAGGGTGTAAAAGGCCGTCTTTAGCATTGCAATTGACGACCTTTTATATTGCGAATAGACCGTGTTCAGCAATCAAAATATAGCAATCGCATTTTCTTTAAATCATAAAACACTGATTAACAAAGCGTTATCCAGAACGAGAGAATTTATGTTAAAACAGGCAACAGGCCATCCTACGCATCACCATATCGTGCCGCAAGACCGTTACAGAGGCGTTAACCGTCGGAAAGCGGAGAACAATACGTCACGAAAACGGTACTGAAACCGCTCATTATGGCAAACAAAAAGGATGTCAGGCAAAGCCCGATTTTTCATTTTTCATTATTCATTTCTCATTAAAAAGCACTATCTTTGCGCCGAAATAAAAGATATTCACAGATGAAAATAGGCATTATCGTCGCCATGGACAAGGAGCTTGTACAATTAAAAGGGCTGCTTGAAGAATCCACGGTAGAGAGGCGTAACAAGAAAGATTTTATATTAGGAAGCATTGACGGCAAGGAAATAATCTTGCAGAAGTGCGGTATAGGTAAGGTAAACTCTGCCATAGGTACGGTAGAGATGATTAACTACTACAGTCCGGACCTGATCATCTCGACAGGCGTTGCCGGCGGCGCAGATGACCGCATGAACGTTTGCGATGTAGTAATAGGCACCGAATACCGCTACCATGACGCTTATTGCGGCGACGACTGCCGCTTCGGGCAGATTATGGGCATGCCCGAAGCGTTCCATACTCCTGCTGACCTGGTTGACAAGGCGCTTGCCGCGTGCGGACAGTCAACAGCCTTCAAGGGACTGATTGTCAGCGGCGAATGGTTCGTCAACACGCAGAATAAGATGCGAGCGATACTCGCCCGCTTTCCCAAAGCCGTAGCGGTGGACATGGAGAGCACGTCGATAGCCCAGACATGCCACATCTACGGAGTGCCTTTCATCAGCTTCCGCGTAATCAGCGACATGCCACTAAAGGACACGAAGGCCTCACAATACTTCGACTTCTGGGCCCGACTGGCCGAAGGGTCGTTCAATATCACAAAGAAATTTATAAGCCTGATATGATTTATTTGGAGTTAAGGAGTTAATAGGGAGTAAAGGAGTTAAGACAAATGTCACGACATAAGAGAAATCAAGTATTATTTGTTT
>NZ_JACJJG010000066.1 GCF_016899855.1 Marseilla massiliensis | reverse complement strand
TATCATCTTATCGACGGATTAAAAATGACAAACTTAGGTATCCTTTGGATTGGAACAGCGAAACAGCGTAGCCGGATATGTTATCCTATAACGGTTGAATACATTGTCTACGATGAACTAGAGAATAAAACAAATAAGTTAGAGTGGCGTGACAATACTCTTAACCCTAAAGAACTGTTGGAAGACATAATGGCAAAAACAGTTGAATTGACTTATAGCTATGAGTTTCCGGATGGCTTATTCAGAAAGAAAATACGCTATTACAATGAAAACCTAATCAGGGAGTTGTTGGTTAACTCGTTGGCTCATAAAAGTAATACAATTTCAAACGACATCAGCATCAAAGTGTACCCGGATCATATTTGTATCTCTAATCCAGGTGGTCTCCCTTTAGGAGTTACCAAAGACAATATTCTTCACACCAAGCATAGACGTAATCCCAATATGATTGAAATTCTTTGCGCTCTTGGAGTAATGGAAGGAGAAGGGTCTGGCTATGATTTGATTTATGAATTGGATGCAATCGAAGCAAAACATCAACCAGAGATAGAATCGACATTTAATACGGTTACAGTATACCAAAGTGCAGAAATAACCGATAAGGAAGTAGTAAGGCTTATGGATTATGTTGACCATAATTACAAACTTTCACAAAAGAATAAAATAGCATTTGGTATCATTGCGCGTGAGAAACGTATTGCTGCTACGGATTTATCGAAGATTTTACAATTAACAGCAGAAGAACGCCTAAGACCGTATATAGGCAATTTAGATAAAAATCATTTGATAACAAGAAGCGGAGTAAAGAAAGGTTCATATTTCCAGATAAATCCCATGCTGTTAAGAAATGCAAAATCAAATATTGTCACGAGTTTAAAAACAATTGAGCCTCATATTCTAAAAGCATTAATAAAAGAGGATTTGCATATGCACCCAATGAGTAAAATTTCGGAAATAACAAGTAGAATACCTGATGTTGATATAAAAGATATAAGGAAAATGGTTTATGCTATGGTTGGCAAAGAAATAGAAAAAGAAGGTTCACGTACTAATAGCCGATATTATCTAAAGTGATGGCATAAAAAAAAAGAGCCGAAAAAGAAAAATATGTTAATACACACATAAACATTTGATACTTAGATACTTGCATTTTTACTATTTCTTATAATCTAACTGTTTTTTCGAAAAAGAATATATAATAAGCAGAAGATATTTATCATCGTTTTAAACTTTTATCTTGAAATGTTGCATCCATTTCGTTTAAGGTCATTATATGTTATTCACTCATACAGCGTGAACCTACATCAGACGAAAAGAAGTGATAAAGAAACTACAAACTTAAACATATTTGGTTAAAAGGTAATTGGCTGGGATGATAGTAATATTAAAGCCTCAATATCAATTATAACAGCAAAAGAAATATCCTGCACATTATTCAACTCATGGTAAACAGAATGCAGGACTTTTTCTTTCAATATGGTACATATATAAGTATCACCCTGAAATCCATGTAAAAAAGCTGCATCTCTTTTTTCTTTCGTTTGTTGTAGGCACACGCCGCATGAGTGGATGATTATATTGTTGCCTACATTTGCCTTCGGTTTTCTATGAAGTCCATGATGGCTTAACAAGAATAAATTATACACATTGTTTGTGTCTTTCTTCAATTATACTTATCTTTGCAAAGAGGACAAATGTTGACTTATTGTTGACTGATAGATATAAACAAGTTCTCAAGAGAGTTCGTTAAATGGTTGATACACAACACTTTGGCTTTTAGCTCAGTTGGTTAGAGCAACAGACTCATAATCTGGAGGTCCCAGGTTCAAGCCCTGGATGGCCCACGTTGAAAATCAAGCAGTTATGCATCAAGTAACTGCTTTTTTCATGCCATTTGCGAACACCATGCGAACACCGAATGCTCGTGAAATGCAATGCAATCTTTACAATTCCTGCAAAGTTTCATTAAATTGAAATTTTTGCTTGCTGTCAAATATCATCCAATTATTTTAGGGATTAACATAATAAACACCATATTCCAATAACTTAGAATTGAAGAGCCTGAGGTTAAAATAACGCATGACAACAGGGATAAGATTTGCCGGATTACGGATTTCTGATACTTACATTTCTTGAGCTTGAATGTTTCCAACATTTGAAACAGCGTAACTCGGATTATTTGATTGTACAATTTCATGTTTGCAAAGTCATGGAATTGTTGGTCATGTAATCGATATATATAGGTTCTGAGGAGTTTGGATACATGTAAAATCAACGCAAAATACGTTCCTGATATATTGTCACGGTTACAGGATTTGCCAAGCAAGTTGTACTTTTGTGGCCACAAAAGTTATTTGCCGACTGCCACGCATCGGAGCAATTTCATTGCTGTTCGCTTTGCGAAATAAAGTTTCTGGAAATATTGCATCGGGCATCCTAGATATGAAGAACACAAAAATCAGACATACAACGATTAAAGATTCTCCAAAACAAGGAACTCAGTTAAGAGGAATAAACTTAACTGAAAACACGTAACCGCAGTTACTTAAATCCGGGAAAAAGAAACACAAACAAGAAACGGGATGTTGCGCGAATTTTGACATCTCTTCGTAAGAGATATAATTTCGTTTGCAAAGTTACGTATTTTCTTGGATATTCAGCTTTTTCTTAGTTATTTTTTTGTTATTGGTGTTTTTAATGTTTATCAAATCATGTGATTTGTTTAGCAAAATTGGCACATTGTATTTAGGTAACTTGTTAATAATCAATATTTTAAATATTGACACATATCTCTTACGAAGAGATACAAGTGATAGTGAATAATCACTATTATGACGAAACGAAGGGATTTATGTATAATACATTTATTAAAGATATATGTACTTCCATTCATTGTAAATGTATAATACGGAAAAATAAATTAGACTGAATTATCAATGCCACTGTATAGTACAGATATTCAATCTAAAGCCACGGGGCAACATTATGACGCAGACAACAACAAAGAATCTGCGGAGAGGGAGGTTTTGCTCGACAGTGGCGTTACGTCATGGTGTTATTTGTTTGTGCATCATGCAAAATTAAACTTGATTGAAAGATTATTGAATAAGAAATTTAAGACGTTCATACATAAAACAACGGTATATAAAAAAGAACGTAAACAGGTAAGAAAAGAAGACAAGCCGACAATATCCGGTCTTATTTTCATACAAGGAGACAAGGTTGAGATACAAGAGTTCTTGAACCGGAACTGCCATGGAATATATCTCGCAAAAGACTGCAGCACAAAGACAACAGCCGTAATACCTGATGAAATTATGCGTCCTTTTATACAGCTTGATTTAAACCGCAACCGCATCAGGTTTATGCCTCATCCATTAAATTATTACTCTGACGGACATTATTTAATAAGAATAACGTCAGGGCTGTTGACCGGCTTTGAAGGATATATAATCAGAATATCGCGTAATAAGTGTCTTGTAACCTCGATAGGAGGACTAACTGTGGCCATAAGCAGCATTGACAAGGACAGTTTTGAGAACGTTGACGAGTATGTCAGGCAGCGTCTTGGACTTGCGAGTACAAGTGGCAGCGCTGACAATCCATACTTGAAGCGTGCAGTTTCATCTCAAACCAATCATGAAAAACTGTGACGTGACAGAGAAGCATATTGAAAAAAGATATTTTGACGATGACAGTCGTGGCCGGTCGCTGTTTGAGCAGGCTCAACGTGAGATAATGGACGGTAAACTTTTTCTGAATCCTGCATTCTCGCGTGATACATATATGAGTTTATGCCCGATGAACAAGAACGGCGTGGCAAGGCTGATGCAGCGTTATGCGGGAACAAACCTTAACGGATATATCAACAGCATACGGTTGGAATACGCCTTGCGGCTGATGCGTGAGAATCCTGATTTGCCTATTAAAGCTGTGGCTTTTGATTCCGGATTCAGGTGCTTGCGTACATTTTACCGCCTGTTCTTAAAAAAATATGGCGTAACACCGACAAAATATAAGGAAAGGCTATGACATTTGACATTGCAGGACTGGGTATCAGGGTTGACGGCTTGGACATACTTCCGCAACAGATGTACAATCTTGAGCCATTTATTACTAATGATGACAGCTACGCAAAGATAAGAACTATATGCGATATCAAATGCGGATGTACGATTACGGACGTTGACGCAGAGCCGACGATAACAAATACGTTTGACGGCAAGACGATGTGCCTGTGGCTGGCGGCAGACTTTTACAGGGTTACATTACGGTTTAACGGTAGCGAAAATACTTATAGTATGGAAGCAGACAATGGTTGGCGTACGGTAAGGACTGACTGCAAAGCCGGTACAGAGACAGACTGCATGGCTTTGGAAGATTTCATTATGATTAGTTTCATATACAGCGCAGCTTATTACGACACTGTGCTTATTCATGCGTCAAGTGTTGCAGTCGATTCGTCGGCAGCTGTATTCATTGGCCCATCAGGCATAGGCAAAAGCACTCATTCGCGCCTGTGGCTGCGATATGTAGACGGCTCGCGCCTGCTAAATGACGACCAGCCGGCCTTGCGAATCATGCCTGACGGAAATGTTTATGTATATGGTACTCCGTGGAGCGGCAAGACCGACTGTTATCGCAACGAGCGTGCCAAGTTGAAGGCTGTATTCAGGATGAGGCAGGCCGGAGTGAACAAGGCCGTCAGGCTTGACGGGACAAAGGCTTTCTGCGCGCTTCTTGACATGACGTCGCTTATAAAGTCAGACATTGCGAGCTTTTCGAAAATAAGCGATACCGTGGCATACATTGCCGGAAAGGTTGATATCTGCATGCTTTATAACCGTCCGGAAAAAGAAGCCGTCGACGTTAGTTATGCTGTATTCAGCCGGCGTTGTTGACTGGGGCATTCGTATATGTACGTATTGATTGAAACATATAAAAAATGAATTATTAAGGATTGTCGGGTTTATCAGCGCACCGGCAAGACTGTAATGAAATATACAAATTATTTAACGAAACAGAACGGCGTAAAAAGGACGCGCTGACTTGATTATGCCAACATGTAAATTGCTATGAATCGCATAAACATCTTTATCTTGTTTGCTTTGGCTTTGTCGGTAGTAGGATGTGCGTCTTATGAAAAGTCCATCTATTTCAGTGATGACAGTCAGCAGGGAGAAACCGGAAAAATGGATCTTTTTGAATACCACGTTATGCCGAAAGACGAGCTGACGATAACGGTAAGCACTTCAGACCCAGAAGTGTCAGCCCCGTTTTACAGGAAGATTGGCCAAACCAAGAGCCAAGCCAACATTGGGCAAGGCATGGACGATGCCAAGCTGCTTGACTACCTTGTTGACAACAAGGGATACATTGATTTCCCGGTATTGGGCAAAATACGGGTTACGGGGCTTACCACGCGCGAGTGCGAGGCTATGATACGCGATAAACTGCAAGCTCATCTTAGCGAGGTGCCGAACGTAACCGTGAGGGTGGCCAACTTCAAAATCAGCGTGCTTGGCGAGGTGAACAACCCCGGCACGTATTCAGTTGAGGACGAACAAATCAATATATTTCAGGCTTTGGCACTTGCCGGCGACATGACACTGCTGTCGGTACGTGATGACGTGCAACTATTGCGCACCGACGCAGACGGCAGCAAACATATAATCCATCTTGACCTGACAAAGGCCAACGTGACAAAATCGCCATATTACTATCTACGCCAGAACGACGTTGTTTACGTCAAACCGACAAAGGCAAGAGTAAAGGCCAATAGTATGAACAACAACACATCGTCTTGGATTAGCTGGATAAGCCTGTTGGCAACGATTGCGTCGCTGATAATAGTGTCGGTACGATAAAACTTTATTCTATTGAAACCGGTTTTGTAATATGTGGTCTTTTACTGCGCAAAAGGTCATGTTCCGCATCATAAAAGATGACCTTTTACAGCCTGAAAGATGCTCTTTTACAAGACAAGAAAAGAATGACGCAAAAATATAATCAGATTCACGTTAGAACGGACAGATTAAAACTATAGTGAGATGAAAGAGGAGCAATTATACGAAGAACTTTTCAAAAATGATTCTAAATCGATAGACTATAAGGCCATCGTGGCAGACTATCTTCTGCGTTGGCCGTTCATAGTCGGTTTCCTGGTTTTGTCTTTAGCGGGAGCATACATTTATCTGCGCTATCAGGCGCCGGTATATAATATCGATTCAACGGTGATGATAAAGCAGGGCGACAAGACTAAGTCGACGGCCGCCACCGCACTTGCGTCGATGCAGGATCTTGGCACGATGTCACTGGCAAATAACTTCGACAACGAAATAGAGATACTACAGTCATACAGCCTGATAAAAAGGGTCATAGAGTCGCAGAACCTCTACATATCATATTTTGACGAGAGAAAATTCGGATACGACATCCCTGCCTACAAGAATGTCCCCGTCAACGTATGGATGGCTCCCGATGAGGCCGAACGCCTGCCGTCGGCCCTCAATGTTGAAGTTGAAAGCCGTCGCGACGGCTCCGTGTCAGTGACGGCCAGTTACACGGCAGCGGACGGCAGCCATACGGTAAGCAAGGAGTTTAAGAAAATTCCGGCCATATTCATAACTCCCGTAGGCACGCTGACGCTGACCTCCGCCTCAGCCAAAAACAAGGCGCTGCCGCCTTGCAGCTTCAATGCGGTGGTGGCTCCGCCGTCGCTCGTGGCCGACAGCTATAAATCGCGTCTACACGGCGAACCGACAAGCGAGTTCACGTCGATAGTGCGCCTCTCGTTCAACGATACCGACATCCGCCGCGGGCAAGACTTCCTTTCTGTGCTGGTGACATTATATAATGCCGAGGCGAATGAAGATAAGAATCAGGTGGCAAGCCGCACGGCAAAATTTATTGACGAGAGGATACGTATTATCAACAACGAACTTGGCACTACGGAAAACGAACTGGCAAGCTATAAACAGCGGGCCGGACTGACAGATCTCAGCGCCGACGCCCAGCTCGCACTTCAGGAGACATCAGAGTATGACAAGAAGCGTGCCGAGAATGCCTCACAGTTGCGCCTTGTGAGCTTCTTGCGCGAGTATATCGACAATCCTGACAACCGGCATGAAGTGATACCTTCAGACATCGGCGTGACCGATGCCGACTTGGCCGGAGTGATAGCGAAATATAACGAAATGCAGATAGAACGCAAGCGGTTGCTGCGCACGTCGAAAGCCAACAACCCCGTAGTGGTAAATCTCGACGCGTCGATAAACGCCACACACAACGCCGTAGTGACCGCCGTAGACAATGTTGAGAAAGCGCTGAAGATAACACGCCGCAACCTCAACCTTGAGGCCGGCCGCTACCGCTCGCGCGTAAATAAAGCCCCACGGCAGGAACAGGCTCTCACCGACATCACACGCCGTCAGGAAATCAAGGCAAACCTGTATCTTACACTACTGCAGAAACGCGAGGAAAACGCAATCACGCTGGCAGCTACGGCAGACAACAGCAGGGTCATAGAAGAGCCGCGCGCGGCGGGAATAGTAGCCCCCAACACCCGCAACATCTATGTGCTGGCTTTCGTCGTCGGACTGTTGTTCCCAATATTCTGTATATGGCTCGCCAAGAAATTACGCTTCAAGATAGAGGGGCGGGCTGATGTCGAGAAACTGACCGATGTCCCCGTAATAGGCGACATCCCGCAGGTACACGACAAGACCGACTCTACAATAGTCGTGTCAGAGAACAAGAACGGCGTGATGGAGGAAGTGTTCCGCAACGTGCGCACTAACATCCAGTATATGTTGCAGGAAGACGAAAAGGTAGTGCTCCTTACCTCAACCACTCCGGGTGAAGGCAAGAGCTTCACGGCGGCCAATCTTGCAGTAAGTTTCGCCTTTATGGAGCGCAAGACTCTTATCGTAGGCATGGACATCCGCAAGCCGGCGCTGAACAGAATATTCTCTCTGCCGAAAGATTCACAAGGCATCACGCAATATCTGGCTTCGCCTAAAACCCACGACCTGCTCTCAATGTGCCAGCCGTCACAGTTGTCGCCTAATCTGTATGTATTGCCCGGAGGAAAGGTTCCGCCCAATCCCACAGAGCTTGTGGCCCGCAAGTCGCTCGACGACGCCTTTGCCCTGCTGCGCCGACATTTTGACTACATCATAATCGACAGCGCCCCGATAGGCATGGTTACAGACACGCGCATAATCTCACGTGTCGCCGACATCTGCGTATATATCTGCCGTGCCGACTTCACCCGCAAAAGTGACTTTGAACTGATAAACGACCTCAAGCACGATAAAAAGATGCCAGTATTGTGTACCCTCGTCAACGGCATCGACATGGACAAGCGCAAGAACGGCTATTATTACGGCTACGGCAAGTACGGACGTTACGGCAAATACGCCTACGGCAAAAAGTACGGATATGGGTATGGGTACGGAAAAGAGAAAGAGCGTAAGCGCAAATAACTGCAACTATGCGAATAGGAATACTGACACTTCCATTACATACCAATTATGGAGGAATACTTCAAGCATACGCTCTGCAGACCGTACTTGAACGTATGGGGCATGAAGCATGTCTGATTGAAAAAATCAGAAAACCATTAAAAATGCCGTTATGGAAAGCTCCACTGTCATACGGTAAGCGGATATTAAAGAAAATGATGGGGTATCAGTCAATAATATTCTTTGAACAAAAGATAAACCGCGAGACGCCTATCGTAAGACAAAATACAGATAAGTTTATAAATGATAACATCAAGCGAATAATTATTGACGGCTATTTTGATATAAAAGAAAACGATTTTAGCGCAATAATAGTTGGCAGTGACCAGATCTGGAGACCAAAATACTTTTCTGAAATAGAACACGCATATCTCGATTTCACCCAAAACTGGAATATTCTGCGTATTTCTTACGCAGCTTCTTTCGGCACAGATGAATGGGAATATAATGAAGAACAGACTAAACAGTGCGGAAAATTAATTAAGACTTTCAATGCCGTATCTGTGCGTGAAAAATCCGGAATTGATTTATGCCGCCAACATTTCGGGACAAATGCAGAACATGTATTAGACCCGACAATGCTTTTGGCAAAAGAAGATTATATCCGATTGTTTGATACAATGAATCTGCCCAAAAGCGACGGAAACCTATTTTGTTATGTTCTTGATAATTCATCTGAAAAGAGCGAGCTTATAGAAAAAGTCGCTAAGGAAAGATGTCTGCGTCCTTTTTATATAAACAAAGATTTTTACAACTTTGAGATAGAAGTAAATAAACGGATCCAACCTCCAGTTGAAGCATGGATCCGTGGTCTTTATGACGCGGAATTAGTTATTACCGATTCATTTCACGCCTGTGTCTTTTCAATACTGTTCAACAAACCTTTTATCGCAATATGTAATGCAGACAGAGGATTGTCGCGTTTTATTTCTCTGTTTAACATGTTCGGGTTAGGACAAAAAGAACAGATAAGTAATTCTGCCATAATTGATTGCACGGAAACAGATTGGGACAGTCTTAACAATACATTAAACGAGAAAATCCGATTCTCTTTAAAAATTCTAAAAGAGAGTTTAAACTAATAATACAAAATGAATATCCCGCAAATATCAGTCATCGTCCCTGTTTACAATGTAGAGAAATATCTTTCACGTTGTATTGAAAGTATTTTATCACAGACCTTTACAGATTTTGAATTGTTGCTCATTGATGACGGCAGCACAGACCGCTCGGGCGAGATTTGCGATGAGTATGCAAAGAAAGACGCCCGGATAAGAGTGTTTCATAAAGAGAACGGTGGTGTAGCATCTGCAAGACAAATGGGGATTGATAAAGCTATTGGTAAATACTCTATTCATGCTGACGGAGATGATTGGGCTGAATCAAAGATGTTAGAAAAAATGTTCTTAAGAATTATTGAGACTAATGCAGATATGGTAATTGCAGATTACTTTCATGATAATAATGGTCAATCCATATATATTCAACAAAGAAACAGTAATAAAATTTTTTCATTAGATATTTTAAATGAGATACTTGTTGGTTATTTGAGCGGCTCCTTGTGGAATAAATTAATACGTCATTCTTTATATCAAGATTATAATATTAAATTCATTCAAAATATAAATTTCTGTGAGGATGTTTTGATACTTATTAGACTATTACTTTTAAATATAAAAGTGACTTTTTTGCATAAAGCCTTTTACCATTATTGCAGCCAAAATACAAATTCCATAACAAAGAATTATACAATAAATTCGTTCCGTATGCAGCAACAATATGTTGAAGAATTAAAAAAATTTCTACCTAATAAATATAATAATACTATTGAAATAGTCGCCTTCCAGATTAAAACTGGAGCTTTTTATCATAACGTTTTGACAAAAAAGGAGTTTTATGACTATATGCCAACATCTTTACAAACCATTTTATTGGGTAAATGTGCAAAAAAATGGAAGCTACGTATGTTACTTTCCTACTTAGGTATTTACTGTTGGACAAAAAAAATCTGGTGTAATTATAAAAAATACAAGAACAGAACAAATGTATTCAAAGCTGTTTAATAAAATAATATTTATTCTTGCTGTTATTTTTATGGGAGTAAGAATAAATTTCATTGGAAGTATCTCTTTGACGGAAATATTTGTATTATTTTATTCCCCATACTTGTTTGTAGAGTTCCGTCGTGCAAAAATACCTTTTTTACGTGTTGTATGCAGCTTGTTTCTTGCATTAATTATAGCCCAAGTTCTGTCTGAATATTTTATTGGTAATACGTTGACGAATGCAATGAAAGGTATTGCCGGTACAGTGATGGCTTTATTACTTTTTTTATTTTTCCTTGAAAAGTTATGTAAAGACATTTCTTTAATTAAATGGATACCTATTGCAGGAATCATAAGACTTATTTTGTTTGGGGACCAATTTGGATTTTCTGAAACAGGAGAAGATACTTATTTCAAATTTTATTTAGCTCCGATAATTAGTTTTGTAGTTTGTTATTTATCTTTGTCAAAGGTAAAATTAATTAAGAAATTTATCTTACTTATATTTTTGGTCGCTTCATTAGTAATAATAATAGGAGGAGCAAGAAGTTCTGGCTTCAGCCTTTTATTCAGCACTTTATTATGCTTTATATATGAAAAATATAATACGTTCAGTCTGAAGCGGATTTTTCCATTATTAATTGTTGTTATTGTTGCTTTTCAATTGTTTTATGCATTTTTATATGTGCCCAAAGTCGCTTCAGGTGAATGGGGAAGCAAACAAAATCAAGAGCAATTAGCCCGTATAGGAAATTCAAGAAATGTATTTTTAATGCTATTTTCAGCTCGTGCTGATTTTTATGTTTCATATTTAGCCTTTTTAGATAAACCATTATGGGGACATGGATCATGGGCGAAAGATAAAGGACTGAAATATGCAAAGATTCAAGCAAAATTATTTTCTAAAAATGAAACTTCTAAAACAGGGGTAAACAAAGGTATTGAGCATTGGGTTCCAATGCATTCTGTTGTAATGGGTATGGGAACTCGTAATGGTATATTTGCATTCCTGATATTTTTAGTGATTTTCATTTTAATGTATTATATTGGAATAAAAGCATTGCTACCCAAAGCACCTTATAATATATTTTTAATTTATATGTTGGTAAGTTCTTTCCAACATTTATTGTTTGGACCAATATCAATACTTAAAAACAATGGTTCGTTGGCATTTGCTTTATTTTTTACATTATATTGCTTGAAAACAGTTTATCTAAAAAAGAATGAAAATGAAATACGAACTGTTAGTAGTAACTGTAACATATAAGCCTGAAATTTCTGAATTGATAAAATTCATAGATTCTTATAAACGTTACAATGATTTAGGTAAATCGGCAAAATTAGTCATAGTTGATAATTCTCCAACTTCTTTTTTGGATATTTCAAGAATAAAATCGAAATACCCTGACGTAACAATTGTTGAAAATCCTAATAATCCTGGCTTTGGAGCATCTAATAATATAGGATTTAAACTGTTTAAAAGTGATTATGTCCTTTTTATGAATAATGACACTGAATTTGTCGAGCCTGTATTTAAAAGCTTAATCAAACTTCATGAAAGTGATGAACATATTGGTTGCATTGGTATAAGACAGTTAGGTAGTAAATTATCTTATTTTAAGAAATTTACTACTCCATCTAATATAAATTGCTCTAACTTTAATGAAAAATATCATATTATTTCAGGTGCATTTATGTTTTTTAAAAGCAATGCGTTTATTGAATGTGGCATGTTTGATACAAAAATATTTATGTATTTAGAAGAATTTGATATTTCAGAAAGGCTTAATAGGAAAAATTATCACGTAATTTATGCTTCCCAATATTATTTTCTTCATAAAAAAGAAAGGCATCGTAAAGAAATAAATGAACGTTTATGGATAATTGGAGCACAATCTCAATTATACGTATGTAAAAAATACGGCTTAAATCCTCGTATCGGTTTTTATGGTGCAAATAAACGCTTATATAAATATTTATGTTATTATTTAGTCCTATTTAAAATAAGGGATCTTTTTATGATTTTACGAATTCTTAAATATAGATATTCAATATTGAAATGATGAAAAATGATATTTGCATCCTACTTCCTTATTTTGGCAAGTTCAATAATTATTTCACTCTTTGGTTATTGTCTTGCAAATACAATTCCCAGATTGATTGGTATATTTTTACAGATGACTGCACAAAATATTCATATCCGACAAATGTAAAAGTCATATATTGTAATTTTTCAGACATTCAACATGCTGCATATAAATTATGGGGGAAAGATATTTCATTAGACAAGCCATACGATCTTTGTAAATTTAAAGTTGCTTATCATATTATTTTTCAAGATATAATTGAAAAATATAAATATTGGGGATTTTGCGATTGCGATTTAATATTTGGAAACATTTATTCAGCTATTCTACCTGCAATTGTTCAAAAATATGACAAAATATCATGGAGAGGACATTTTACGTTATTCAAAAATACTTTAGATAACAAAGACACGTTCTTACAAGTTATACCTAATGTCCATACTTTTAAAGATTGTATCTCAAAAGCCAGAAAGAAATATTACAACCTTTTTGATGAAGTCGGTATAAATTTTATATTTGATTCATGTGGGAAAAAAGTTTATAAGGATTTATTAATTGCAGATTTGAAAGTTAAAAGCTATAATTTTGTTTGTAAACATTTTTCTCAAGCTGAAGAATTTAAAAATAAACATCAAATATTTGAGTGGAATAATGGACATTTATACAGGTGTTATTTATTTAATGGAAATTTATTTAAAGAAGAATTTGCTTACGTTCATTTTTTACGCAGAGAAATGAAAAATCATATAAGAAATATAAATACTTTTCATTATTTAATAATTCCGCCGAATAAATTTATTGACTATCAAGATATTACTCCTGAAAAGATTTTATTATGGACAAAAAAGAAATTTTATTGGAATTATTTTACAAAACGAGCATCCCCCTTATATATTTATCATTTGATTTTAAGCCGACTAAATGGCGAAAATAAGAAAATCCCAGATATTTATCCTTTTATTATTAAATAACATACAATGAAAAATAGTAAAAGAATTGCAATATTACAGCCATTAATTCCACATTATAGAATGGAATTTTTTACAAGATTAAATAATAATATTCCAACAGACGTATTCGTTTATGATAAGGATAACAAAGAATATTTTAATTTATCTTCTTATAAAGTCAAGACCCTGCCTTGTATAAAGATAAAAGGAGTGTTATTATATTTACCGTTTGTTTTTATGCACAAACAATATACATCTATTGTGTGCATGTTGCATTTTGCACATATAACAACTTGGATATTATTGTTGTTGAATATGATTTTTCATAGGAAACAAATTATTTTATGGGGACATGGAATATCTGTCAAACGATATTTGGCGGAAGAGAAAAAATGTAATTGGTTATTAAGATTTATGATTTCAATGTCTGATGGTGTATGGCTTTATACGGATAAAGAGGTAGATTTATGGAAAAAAGAATTTCCACACAAATCTATTATTTCATTAAATAATACAATATCTGGAATTGATAAAATTGTTAAATATGTTTCTCCGCTATCGAGAACAGATTTACAAAGAAAATATGGAATAAAGGAAGAATTCATTTTTTTATTTTGTGCTCGATTTAATTCTCCATATAGACGAATTGATTTGTTACTGAATGCTATTAATAAATTAGATAATAAAAAAAATGCTTTTATAATTATCGGTGACGGTAATAATAAGCCAGATTTTTCTAATTATAAAAACGTATATGACATAGGTGAAACTTATGACAGAAACATAAAGAATGATTTGTTTTCGTTGGCTAATGTATACTTCCAACCGGGATGGGTCGGATTATCAATAGTAGAAGCAATGGCATATGGTTTACCGATATTTACCTTTAAACGTTCTGAAAACATAAAACAATGCGTAGAATACAGCTATATAAAAAATGGATATAATGGTTTAATATTTAATGATGTTGATGATTTTATCTATAAAGTAAATAATATTTCTATTTCAGAAATAAATAAAATGGGAGTAAATGCTAAAAATTATGTAAGAAATAACTTATCTATGCAAAATATGGTTGAATCAGCCTTAAGTATTTTATAAAAACATTACATGGTTGATTTATGAAAGTAATCCATTACATTCCGAGCATTGACCGTTCTTC
>NZ_JACJJG010000065.1 GCF_016899855.1 Marseilla massiliensis | reverse complement strand
TGCCAAGGAAGACAAAACTGAATACTAAGTTCTTTTTTAGTAGACAAGGGACGAGTAACAAGCAGACAAGGAGATTTGCTTAGTTGGTTAACATCCAATTAATTAAGCAAATCTCCTTGTCTGCTCGTTGCTTGTCCCTTGTCTGCTAAGGGAAATCTCCTTGTCTGCTTGTTACTCGTCCCTTGTCTACTAAAACAAATCTCCTTGTCTGCTTGTCACTTGTCAACTCGTCTGCTAAAGTTTAGTCAACTTGTTGACTAAACGACTTATTTGTTGACTAAATACCCCTCGATATTTGCGCAAACCTTGTTGCCGAGGCGTACGTATGCCTGGCGGGTAAGCCCTGTCGATACGCCTATGCAGTGCATGTGAGGATGGTTGAGGAAGCGCTCTCCGCCAGCGGCACCTGTCGTGTCGCAGTAGCAATGGTTGTCGCCGTCGAGCCAGCGGGACATCGGCTCCTCGTCCCATGCAGGCGAGAGACCCGTGTTGAACAGCAGTTTGTGGCTGCCGAGGCGGTTAAATTCCTCGTCGTGCAGCAGCACGGTGTTACGGTTGAGGCAGCAGAACACAACGTCGCTCCACTCAAGCAGGTCGCCCAGCGGCGTGAAACTGTAGCCCTTCTCTTCGGCCCACGGCTTCGCGCTGCGTGCGAAGTATTTTACCTCGGCGCCGAGAAACGCCATCGCGTCGGCAATCATTCCGCCCGACTTACCCAGTCCTAACACTCCGACTTTAAGGCCTGTTATCTCGCTCGGGCTGCCCAGCCACGGCTCGCAACCAAACCCGTGCAGGCGGCGCACCAGTTCGCTTATAACGTATTCTATCACTCCCTCGTCGCCATAGTCACGTATTCCCGTCACTGTAATGCCGTTGCTCATTGCGTAGCGTATGTCTACGTTGGCGCTTTCGGGCGAGTAGAGCGAGCAGCACATGCCCACGTACCTCAGGTTGGGGCACTGCTCCATTATCTCGTCGGTCAGTCTTGAGGTGAAGCTCAGCAGTACGGCGTCGGCCTCGCCAATGCGCTCTACAATCTCGGCGGGACTTTTCGGTACGTCAGTGTACATCCTCACTTCGTCGGCGTATGTCTTCAGCCGTTCTTGCGCCTCTGGCAACATGTTGACCGGTTCGATAGCAACCAATAGTTTGAATTTCTCCATTTTGTCTTCGTGTTTAATATGTTCTTTTGATGAAAGGGTTATCTTTGTCGTCCTCGTCAGGGCTGCTTGCGGTGTGCAAAGTTAGTAGAAGTCGGTCAAATACTGAAATATAAGACGGTAAAAACTTCCTTTTACCGAAATTTTCCGCAGTATGTCGCCGTATGGTCATCATATTGTAACAAGTCCGCTATCGCCGTTTTTCAATCTCGGTTACGGCCTTCGGTACAGCCGTTTTCGGCGTGTCGCTAACTCGCTGATAATCAGAGGGGTTGCAAAAGGCGGTCTTTTGGTTTGCGAAAGACCGCCTTTTAGCGTGCGATTGATGGCCTTTTGGTTGGTAAAAAGCCACCTTTTGCGTTTTGCCAGATGTCATGCCGGGTGATAAATCGCCGTTTATTGTGCCGTGCCTTTGCTTCTGAGCTTTCTGAACTGCTGCGGAGTCATGCCCGTATGCTGCTTGAAGTAACGGCAGAAAAACGGCGTGTCGCTGAAGTTGAAGTCCCATGCCAGCTGCTTTATGCTGTGCTTGCCGTTTCTCAGTTGCAGCTTTATTTTCAGTATTACGTAGTTGTCTATTATCTCCTTGGTGGTGTGGCGGGTTATGCTTTTCACTATGTTGTTCAGGTATTTGGGCGTTATGTTCAGCGCGTCGGCGTAGAACGCCACGTCGTGCGCGCGCCGGCAGTCGGCCTCGAGCCTCTCCATGAACGAGTTGAACAGTTCGTTCATGCGCCTTGTGCCACGGTAGTCGGTAGCCGTTCCGTTCTCACGTATATAGTCGTAAAAGCCTAAGAAGAACGACTTTAGCTGGTACAGCACAATCATGTCCATGTTGGTCATGCCCCGACTGCCCATGTATATGCGCAACAAGTGGAATATTCCCTTGACAAGGCGGGTGACGAAACTGCTGTTCGTGCGGCACCTGTCCTGCCGCAGTTGCGAGTACACTGCCTGCTCTATCTGCATGCTTGCCTCGCGCAACATCGACTTGTCGTAACGCAAAACCTCCGCCTCAAAGTCTTCTGAGACGTCGTTAAGCATTACAACGTCGTTTGGAAACAGCGTGATGACGGTGTCCTTCTCAAGCCGCCAGTCCTTGAAGTCGATGGTCATTATGGCGCTGCCCGCCGTGCAGAGTATTATTGCTCCGTAGTCGATTACCTCCGCTTCGCCCCTCAGTGCGTCAAGTCTGCTTATGCCGAGCCGTGCCGTCTGGTAGGCCGATGTCTCCGTATTGCGTGCCGTTAGGTTGTCGGCGGCTGTGGTGCCGATGGTGTCTTTTTTCATTTGTAGCGGTGTTTTGATAGTCTGCCAGTTCTTTTTATGTGCAAAAATAAGCGTAAAATGTGCTTCGTTAAAAGGTTTTGTTCTTGAATATCCAATTATTAACGAATTTTATGCAATGCCGACATGTGACGAAAGCCGTACCTTTGCAGCCGGTTTCAGACGCACGGCCGTGCCGTCAGTTTTGGTCGGTTGGCCGTGCCGGAGCCTTAGGATGACACAATATCAGGGTGAATGACATTATATAATAAGGTAAAAAGAAACAAGTAAAGCTATAACAGATGAAACGAAAGATTATTTTTGCGTTTGCCTTCGCCACCCTGACGGCCCTTCCGTCGGCTGCCCAGACAAGCCGTGTGGTTACCGTTGAAAAACTGTTCGACCTTGTCGAGAGCGGCAGCAAGACGTTGCGGGAGCGCAAGACGGGCGTCGACGCAGCCTCGCATGCCGTTGCCGAGGCTAAGAGCCGCCGCCTGCCCGACATCGATGCGTCGCTGTCTGTGAGCTATAACGGCAACGTACTTATGACCGACCGTGACCTTGGCAACGCCTGCGGCTGTCGAGTCCGCACTTTGGTAACAGCTTTGCCCTTGAGGCACGCCAGGCTTTGTACACCGGCGGGGCGCTTTCGGCAGGAGTAGAGATGGCCGAACTGCGGCTCAGGCAGGCCGAGACCGACGTTGAGTTAAGCCGTTCGCAACAGCGCTTCATAGCTCTCGGACAGTATCTTGACCTCTTCAAGACCGACAACGGCATTAAGGTGTACCGTGACAACATAGCCCTGACCGAGCGGCTGATAGCCGACATCACGGTAAAACACGGTCAGGGCATGGCGCTTAAGAACGACATCACGCGCTACGAGCTGCAGATGGAGGAACTGAAGCTGGGCTTACGTCGGCTGGAAGACACTCGTGCTGTAATCAACCACCAGCTTTGCAACAGCCTCGGACTGTCTTCAGACACTCGGATTGTACCTGACTCGACCGTTGTAAGCCACGCCGCCGACGCCAAGACGGAGCAAGAGTGGCAGCAGATGGCTGCCGTATCGTCGCCTGTATTACGCAATTCAGGTCTTGGAGTACAGCTTGCCGAGCAGCAGTTGCGCATGGCCAAGAGCGACATGCGCCCCAAAGTGGAGCTATTCGCGACAGAAAACTTCAGCGGTCCGTTCATCTATGACATCCCGCCTATTGACAAAAACTTCAACATCTGGGCCGTAGGCATAGGCATAAGATACTCTCTTAGTTCGTTGTTCAAGAGCAACAAGGCCGTTCGCCGAGCGCGTGCCGAGGTGCAGCGGAGCCGTGACAGCCACGCCGTAACGGCCGAAACGCTCGACAACCAAATTCAGGAAGCATATACTCTTTACCGCCAGTCGTTTGTCGATTTGCGTACCAGAAAGAAGAGCGTAGAGCTGGCATCGCAGAACTATCGGGTGGTAAACGACCGCTATCTTGCCCAGCTTGCCATCGTCACCGACATGCTCGACGCCTCCAACGTAAAGCTCGACGCCGAACTGCAGGAGGTAAACGCACGGGCGAACACCGTCTTCGCGTATTACAAGATGAAGTATATCGCAGGGGAAATATAGGTTTTTAAGGAGGGAAGGAGTAAGGAGCGGAGGAGTAAGTAGAAATGACTTGCCGTCTGTTAGCCCTGTTGCGCCCCTGCATCTTGCCCGTTTTTCCTGCACGTTTTCTTAATTTTTAACTCTTAATTCTTAATTAAATATGGTGAATAACAAGAAACTTATAAAGAGGATTTACAACGTAGTAATCATTGTTTTGCTGCTGGCGCTGGTGGTTTATGCCCTCAGCAGACTGGTGCATTGGGGCAATGTGGAGTACACTGACGACGCTCAGGTACAGCGGCACATAACCCCTGTCAACACAAGAGTGCAGGGATTTATCAAGGAAATACGCTTCGAGGAGTACCAGCACGTCAAGAAAGGCGACACGCTTGTTATTATCGAGGACGCCGAATACCGCCTTCAGCTGGCGCAGGCTGAGGCCAATTATCGTGGCTCACGTTCCGGCTCGTCTGCCATAACGGCGGGAATGAACACCACGACGAGCAACGTGCGCGTGGCGTCGGCAGGCATAGAGGAGGCCCGTGTGAACATGGACAACGCTAAAAAGGACTTCGACCGTTATGCCGCATTGCTCGACCGGGACGCCGTTACGCGCCAACAGTATGACAACGCGAAGGCCCGTTACGAGGCGGCCCGCGCCCGTTATGAACAGGCAAAGGCCAGCCGCAAGTCGACGTCTCTTATCAAGACGGAGCAAGCCGAGCGCCTGAACCAGAACTCGGCGGGCGTAAGCGTGGCCGAGGCTGCCGTCAACCTGGCGCGCCTGAACCTGTCATATACGGTCATCGTGGCCACGTGTGACGGTGTGATGGGCCGTAAGGATATCCACGTTGGACAGCTTGTGCAGCCCGGACAAATGCTCGCCCGCATAGTAGACGACGGCCAGGTGTGGGTCATAGCGAACTATCGTGAGACTCAACTGAAGCACATCGCCGTTGGCAGCGACGTCGAGTTTACCGCCGATGCACTACCCGGAATAACATACAAAGGCAAGGTTGAGTCGCTCAGTCCGGCTACGGGCTCGGCCTATTCCATGGTCGCCGCCGACAACGCCACGGGCAACTTCGTCAAGGTAGAGCAGCGTGTGCCTGTGCGTATCGCCATCATCGGCAACAAGCCAGAGGATGTGGCGAAGCTCAAAGCCGGCCTTAACGTTGAGACGGAAGTGAATTATTGAGTTAAGAGTTAAGAATTAAGAGTTAAGAAAATATGCTTTTCTTATAATTATATAATAAGTCCAATGAGCCTGATAAGCCTAATAGGAAGAATAAGAAAAGCATATTTTCTTAACTCTTAACTCTTCATTCTTAATTAACCCAAACACTAAAAAGAGAAAGAAATGCCTCCTATTCCTAACGGACCATTCGCCATGCCGATGTTCAACGGCTTCGTGCCGCGGTGCGTACGGCCGTGGATATATCTGTTTATCGCGTTCGCCTTCCAGCTGTCGGGCGGCATGTATGCCGGCGCAATGCCGCATATCATGGGCGATACGTGCCTTATGCGTGAAGACGTACTTATGATTGTGATGTGCGGAGTGGTAGGGGTCAACATGCCGTTCCCGTTCCTTTTCCGCTTCAAGTTCCGCTTTACCAACCGCAGCCTGCTGCTGGCGTCGGCGCTTGTAGTGGCCGTCTGCAACGTGCTTTGCCTCTATACCGAGTCGCTGCCGCTGCTGTGCGCGCTGTCATATGTGGCCGGATTCTTTAAGCTTTGCGGCACTTTCGAGTGCATGTCGAACATTCAGCTGTGGATGACGGCCAAGCGTGACTTCACGATTTTCTTCCCTTTGCTTTACTGCGTTGTCCTTGGCAACATGAGTTTGTCGCCGTGGATGACCGAGGAGCTTACCTACGTGTTCCAGAGCTGGCACGCCATGCACTGGTTCATGGCCGCGCTCATGTTTCTTGTGGCGCTTATTGTCTATGCGTTTACGCACGACTTCCGCTTCATGAAGCCCCTGCCGCTCGTCAGTCTTGACTGGCTCGGCTGCGCGCTTTGGTCGTCGGTGATGGTTGAGATAATATTCCTTTTCAACTACGGCGAGTTCTACAACTGGTGGGACGGCCGCCCGTTCCGCGTCGTGGCGCTGTCGTTGCCCGTCACGTTGTACTTCACCATACAACGCATGCGCCACATACGCCATCCCTACATCGCCCCTGAGGCGTGGCGGTACAAGCGGCTCGTGCCCCTGCTGGCACTCTTCGCGCTGGTTGAGCTGGTAGGAGCTACGCCCAAGGTTGTGCAGAATACGTTTACGTCGGGCGTGCTCCGTTTCGGCTGGACTGACACGACAGAGCTTAATCTCGTGGAGTGGGCGGGCGTAATAATGGGCTGCCTGTTCGTCATGTTGTGGGTAAAGGTGCTCCGCCAGAAGTTCACCCGACTGCTCACCGTAGGCATGGCGGCGCTGCTTGGCTACGAGGTGATGATGTATTTCATCATCGTGCCCGGTCTTAACGTCGAGGCGTTATACCTGCCCGTGTGGTGCCGCGCCTTCGGCAACGCCATCTTCTTCACCGCGCTTACCATCTATCTGGAGGAGCTTATGCCGTTCCAGCACTTCTTCATGGGGCTTACCATGGTGGGACTTATCCGCAACGGAGTGGTCGGCACGGTATGTTCGGGCCTGTTCAGCTTCGGCCTTCGCCATCAGGTAGCCGACAACATGGCGCGCGGGGTGGGACATGACGGCATGCAGGCGCTCATGGTCAGCCTCAAGCAAATCAGCGGATGGGCCTGCATTGTGTGCCTTGCCGTGTTCATGGTGTTCCTGCTTTGGGACATACAACCCGTGCGCAGCACGCTCAAGCGCATGCCGTATTGGACAGCCGTAGGCCGTCTTTTCCGTCGGCGCATGAGGGCTGAAGGCGTGGCTACATAGCCTTTTTTCAAGGCGGCTTGTCCGCCTCCGCTAACATGTTGACAGTCAGTAGGTTTGTAAAAGGCCGTCTTTCGCAACGCGAAAGACGGCCTTTTGGCATGCTAAAGATGGCCTTTTGGAAGCTAAAAGACCGCCTCCTGCGAATCGATAGGTATTGGTGTAGATGACGTATTGCGGCCAAATGACAACGCAAAGGCCTCAAACATGGTTATGCTTCATGCCGTAAGCACAGTTGCGCGACATCGTAACGCACCGTAAACGTACTAATATAATAAGGTATATAAGGGCTTTTTAACAAAAAACATATCCACCTTTGTTTAGAAGGTGGATATGTTTTCGCTGCAAAAATACGGATAAAAATCCAATTACACAAGGGATTGCACAAGTTTTTTGCAAAAAAATTAAAATGTGTAAAACCAGTGCCTTTGTGCATGAAAACCCTTATAAACAGGGCTTTTTATTGTTAAAACATATCCACCTTCTAAACAAAGAGGGATAATTGCGCCAAAATACAAAAAATGAACTGTATAGTATGTTTAATTTAAATCAATTAGTCAAATGAAAAGAAAGTTTTTTAGTGCATTGCTCCTGATGACACTTTCGGTGGCATCGGTGGGCATGTTCGTTTCTTGTAAGGACTATGATGACGACATCAACGGCGTACGCGATGACGTCACCAACTTACGGAGCGAATTAACTGGAACCTTGACCGAGTTGCAAAACGAGCTCGATCAGGTAACGACTGACCTTGACGGACGTATTGCTGCGGCAATAGAAGGCAAGGCAGACCAAAGCTACGTTGACGAGCTTAACGCTCAGCGTATCGCTGCCGAAAACCGTATTCAAGAGCAGATTGATGCAATAAACGATGCCTTGGCAAATCTTGACGCCGGTGAAATCCAGGAAGCTATGGAGACACTGGCTGCTGTTACCGGTCGTGTAGAGGGTGTTGAGAACAGGATTGGAGTCGTTGAGAAAAGCCTTCAGATACAGCAGGCTGCCCTCCAGGGCTTCCTTGAGGATATCCAGAACGCCGGTTTCGAGAACGCAGAGGAACTGATCGCCGCCGTGACCAACGCCCAGAGCGCAATCTCGGCGATACAGGATAAGCTCGATACAACCTCTGACGACGTCGAGACCTTGAAGGGCTTGATGGGCGATGCGGAAGACGCTTTGGCAAGGCTTAACAGCACTGTAAAGGGACTTCAGAGCCAAATCGACGCCTTGAGGGCTTATGTCGACAGGATATTGTCAAGCCTTGTTTTCGCTCCTGACTTCTACTATGGTGGTATAGAGGCAATGGAGGCTACGACAATCAACTATACTCCGGTATTATTGAAGAACGACAGCCCGGCCGACAAACCGCTGGCAACAGGTGAGACTTGGACCAGTGCATCGGCTGCGGCAAGCCTTACTCCGGATGTTGTGGCAAGCTATCACATGAATCCTTCTTACTTCGACGTTAACAAGATACAGTCGATGAGCGTTGTTTCCGGCGATAAGGAGTACATCCAGTTGGGCGATACACGTGCGGCAGAGAGCAATCCTACCGTTGTAGACAAGAGCTGGCTTAACTCTAAAGACGGCATGCTCAATGTAACTCTTAACCTTGACGCAAGCAAGATTAAGGACGATAAGGAGCATGTTACCGTGCTTGCTGTACAGGCTCACTTCAACGATAAGGACGGCAAGGACACAACAGTAACCTCTGACTATGCTGCTGTTGCCAAGTCGACCATTACCAATGTCAAGATTGCCGACGCAAAGAAAGACGGCAATACTTCATGTACGGCTAACAACCTGTTCCACATATATACCACCGCTCAGCAGGCTATCAGTAACAACTATACCCACGAGCTCGTCTACAACGACGCTGACGGAGAAGACCTTATGGAGATTGTAAGGGCTCACTTCGTACGTAACAATGCTGCAAGCGAGCAGGAAATGGATGACGTGTCGAAGTACGGCATGAAGTGGGAGTTCGCCGAGTCACACTATACAGCCGGTGACAACAAGACCTCTGAGAGTGCTCACATCTATCTGAAGGGCAACCGCGTGATAGCATGTACCGTTGACGCTAACGGCAAACCGCAGCCCGGCAACCAGGATAGGTCCACACTTGAGCGCCGTCCTATGGTTCGCGTAACTCTTGTTGACACAACCAAGACTACCAACAACATCGTAGCTGTAGGTTTCATCAAGTTCCGCATTACCGAGAAAGAGGCTGAACCTGCCGACGCAATCAATATCGACTTCAACGGTGACGGCTATGACCTGAGCTGCACTGACTACAACTTCACACAGACTTGGGCACAGGTTGAGGCACAGGTACTCAGCAAGCTGAACATGTCTAAGGAAGAGTTCGAGCAGAACTATACTGTAGAGAAGATTTCAGGCTCACAGACTAATTGTCAGCTTTATGCTCACGACGCTCAGGGTAAGCCCGTTCAGTCTACCGAGTACGGAACAATTACCGAGAAGGTTGATGACCAGAATCACGAGACTACCGTCCTTTCATGGGATATCACGGCAGCTGAAATCTATGCAGCAGTATGGGATGCAGCCAAGGGCGAGTATAAGTCTGGCGTTAATCTCGAGACTGGTGTTAAGTTTGTTCCTACCAACAAGCTGAATCCTGAAGTATATGTTTGGTTCCACACAGGCGTAATCACTACTCCGACTGCTTCTTTGAGCAACGAAGACAAGATTAAGGAGAACTGGGCTGCAATCAACGGACAGATGGGCTCAGGCTATGCCGAGATACACAACAACGTAGAGGTTGTAGGCCAGCCGAACGCAGATGACGAGTTCAGCCAGGACATTCTCGCTACCTTCGTTGGCAATGACATCACTTTGTCTGTAACCGGAAGCAATGCGTTCAAGACAGGTCTTGACTATACATTCAGGTTCATCATCAGCGACGCTTACGCTACACAGACCGGCCAGTCAGGCACCAAGTACACGATGACTATATCTAATGACGGCCAGACTCTTTACGCTAACTACAATGGAAGACGTGAGGCTGTTGCAAAGCTGGGTGTTGAATTCGACGATGTAACGTCAAAGCAAGGTATCAATAGCGTTGTACAGTACCAGAAGTTGCAAGGAGTAGATAATACACCGGGCTTCGCTGAAGACCTCTTGAACGCTGTTTCACACACAGATATCGCTAAGACTGTTACCGCAACAGTTGGTATTTATGCAATAAACGGCTGTGACATGGAGTTGCCGATAGCTAACAACACGTTCGATATCAAGTTCCTCCGTCCGCTCGACGTAACCGGCGCTGACGCCGTAACGTTCACTGACGCTGTTACTGGTGGTAACAAGAAGGATATGGACGAGCTTGTTGACTTCCTCGACTGGCGTGACTTGTGGGAGAGCCCGACATGGGTTGACTATTACGGTGTAACCGCAATTGCGGCTGACGTTGACGGTATTACAACAACCCTCAACGGCGGAACTCTCGGCCAGACACTGCTCAGCGACGTAACGGACGCAGTTTCATTCGAGTACAAACCGACAGGAGCTACATCTAATTACGGTGGCAAGGACTTCGGTTACCTGTACTACGGTAACAACGGTTCGGTAACCGCAACGTTCCAGATCCGCGTTCCGCTCACGATCACTTACGATTGGGGCAAGATTACGACGGCATACGTTGACATCACAGTACAGCCTACACAGGCTAACCGTGCTGCCCGCCGCTAATATCGCTAATCAAGAAAGAGGAGGTACGTCGTTACGGCGTACCTCTTTTTAACGTTACAATCACTCTATAATTAGCTAACTATGCGTTTGTTGCATTACTCTTGTCTCGCTTTGGTTCTTGCCGTATGCCTTGCCGGATGCTCCGGAAAGGAGAAGAAGACAGAGGACCATTCAAGGCGGCCTATGATGACTTTGGAGCAGAGGGACACCGCTCAGGTGTTCGAGCTGACAAAGAGTTTCCTTGAGTCGCTTAAGGCCAATGACATCGACAAGGCCGTGTCTATGCTTTATTTCCTCGACGCCGACAGGCAGGTTGTACCTTTGCCAGACTCTCTCGTGGAGCGTCAGAAGGTGGTGTTCAGGACGTTTCCCGTGCTGAACTACAAGATCGAGAGCATTATCTTCAATACCGAGACGGACAGCCAGGTAAAGTACACAGTCGAGTTTTTCGAGAAGAAGCCGGGCGATCCGAGACCCAACACTACGTCGTTCTTCATCAAGCCCATGCGGGTGAAGGGTCAATGGTATCTCACAATGTACGACTCTAATACGAATAATGGCGGACAAAGCGGGATAAAGAACTGAATTTAAATATTTGAGGACATGAAGAAAATCAAGGTTTTATTGGTTGCGCTGCTTGCCACAGCCACTTTGGGGGCTACGGCGCAGACGGCTCCTGACGGCAGCGAGTTTAACGGTCATTGGTTTGTAAGCGCCCACGGCGGTATGCAGTACACGCTTGGCGAGGCCTCGTTCGGCGACTTGCTGTCGCCTACGGTGCAGGTTGCGGGCGGTTACCAGTTCACTCCGTGGCTGGCTGCGCGCCTTTCCGTCGGCTCTTGGCAGAGCAAGGGCGGCTTTAACGGGTACATGTTGAACGGCGTAGCTACCAACACTACCTATAAATATAATTACGTGGCACCGGCTGTCGACGTGATGTTCAACCTGTCGAACGCCATCTTCGGGTATAATCCCGACCGTGTGTTCAATGTCAGCGCCTTTGTTGGAGGAGGGGCGAATGTCGGTTTCGGCAACGGCGAGGCCAACGACCTGGCTGCAGCTGGTTACGACATGCGCTACAACTGGACAGGCACGAAGGTGCGTGCGGTAGGCCGTGGCGGACTGGACCTTGACTTCCGTGTGAGCGAGCGCGTAAGCCTCGGCATAGAGGGTAGCGCCAACGTGCTGACAGACCATTACAACTCGAAGAAGGCGGGCAATGCCGACTGGTACTTCAACGTAATGGCCGGCATTACGATTCGCCTGGGCAAGACGCGTAAGCCGGCGCCCGAGCCTGTCGAGCCGGTGGCCGTTCCGGCACCGGTAGTGGAGCAGAAGCCCGAGCCAAGGCCTGAGCCAAAACCCGAGCCGAAGCCAGTGGATAAGGGTATGCGCCGCGACGTGTTCTTCAAAATCAACTCGAGCGAAGTAACTGATGCCGAGATGGCCAAGATTAAGGAACTGGCTCTATATTTAAACAATCATAACGATGCAGTTGTGGAGATTACCGGTTATGCCGACGCAGGCACAGGTACACCGTCGATTAACGAACGCCTGTCGGCCAAGAGGGCCGAAGCCGTGAAACGGATTCTTGTCGGCGACTGTGGCATTGACGTCTCGCGCGTGCGTGTATCGCACAAGGGCGACACCGTGCAGCCGTTTGCCGAGAACGACATGAACCGTGTATCCATCTGCATTATATCCAATTAGTCGATTGCAGGTAGGAGAAGACGGCTTAGCCAGGGCTTGCGAAAGTCCGTTGTCTTCTCCTTTCCCTCTGGCCGCGGCGTTATCGCTGCGGTTACCGGCTGGCAACGAGCCGCAGGGGGAATGTAGCGCATTACCGGCCGTGAGGCCCGTGTGCGCGGAAAATAACTTCTTTATCATGGCGCGGAAGGCATGTTGTCTTCCGCGCCTTTTTTGTCACGCCGCCTGCCGTATGGCGGCCGCCGGATAACGTGCTGATAGTCAGCGGGTTCATGAAAAGCCGTATTTCGCGTTGCGAAAGACGGCCTTTTGGCGTCTGGAAGATGGCCTTTTAGAAGGTAAAAGGCGGCCTTTTAGCGTGAGGTTGACGGCCTATCGTAATCCATAAGGCTGCCGTGCGTCAGTAGCAGGAGTTCATGTTTGTCAGCAGCATGCGGTTCGCCCGGTCGATTACGGCAGGATCGATGGCCTTGAGGTATATCTTAGTGGTCTTGACGGAGGTGTGGCCCAACGCCTCGCTGATGACGCCGATGGGCACGCCCATGTCCTTCGCCAGGCTTGCCCATGAGTGGCGGGCCACGTACATGGTGAGTTTCGTGCTGAGGTGCAGGCGTGCGCCAATCTTTGCCAGCTGGCTGTTGATATAGCGCTGGCGGTTTTTGTACTGCCTGCGCAGGTCAGCAGTGGGGTCGGATATTATCGGCAGCAGGAATGAGCTGTCGCCCGTGGGATAGGAGTCGACGATGTCCTGCATGCACTGCTCCCACTTTACGGCGAGCGGCTGGCCCGTCTTCTTCCTGCGGTAGGTCAGCACACCGTTCCTGAGGTCGCTTTTCTTCAGGTACGCCATGTCGACGAACGGCATGCCGCGGGTGTACAGGCTGAACATGAACATGTCGCGCGCCAGCGCCATCTGCCTTGTCCTTACGTACATCCGGCTGATCTGCCGTATCTGCCGCAGCGGTATGGCCCGCTTCGGCGTGGTGCCTACTGTGGTGCATGAGTTCTTGAACGGCTCGCGGTCGGTCGTGGCTCCATCCCTTACGGCCTTGTTGTACATGGCCTTCAACGTGCTCATGTAGAACGACACGGTTGTACGCTTGAGGCCCTGTCGGCGCAGTGCGTCTTCGAATCGGGCCATGAGCGCCGTGTCGAGTTGGCTGAACCTGATAGAAGTATTGCCGCGGCAGAACTTCCTCAGCGCTGCCGTGGCGCACCTGTAGTTGTCGGCCGTGCCGTGCCTACCGTCGCGCTCCAGCCTGCGTGCCAGGCCGTACATGTAGGCGAATACCCGTGGGTTGCGCTCGGCGGCCGGCCTTTTGGTGTTAGCGGTGCCGTTGCCGTCAATCTCGATGACGATTCCCTCAAGGTCGTTGGGTATCATTTCAGGAGTAATCTTGATTTTGATAGTAGTCATTTCTCTTATATGATGATATTATAGGTTATGGATGTATAAAGTAAAAAGGCACTTCCCCAACCGGCAAAGTGCCTTCGCGTCCCGTCAGTAAGGCGCGGGTGCGCAAAAGAAAAGAGGGACTGCCCTCCGGCATGCATCAGCCGGACGTGGCAGTCCCTCTCGTTGTCAAATCATTAAGTTTATGTATATTGCCGGCGCGGCGGTTTCCGCGCTCATTCTATGTCGATGACCTCGTACCTTTGGTTGAACGTCACCTCGATGTGGTTAGACAGTGTCACCTCCGTCTCGCCGTCGTCCTTCTCAATCTCGAGAATCTTGCATTCGGGGTAGTTCGCCCTTATGTATCGGGTTATCTGCGGCGGTATGAGCGTAGCGGGCACGGCCGTGCGCTTGCATTTTATCTCCGTCCAGCGCCCATGCCCGTCAAACTCAATCTTCTCGCCGTTGGTGAAGATTACGCTGTAAGTCTTGCTGAACAGCTCGGTCTCCATCTTGGCCAGGGCTATCTTGCGCCCGGCGAAGTGGGCGCTGATGGTCTGGCGGGCAGCCGCGGGCAACTGCCCTTCGCTTATGGCCTTCTCACCTCCGGTGACGGGGGCGGCCTTAAGCGGCACGGCAAGCGCCAGCATGGTTATTATGGCGGTAATGATACGGTACATATAGTTTGGTGTTATCGTTATGTATGGCGTTTTCTGCTTGTCGGCATTGCAGCCGGACACAGCGCGCCCCGGCAGCTTATCCGTTGCAAGCAGGCCGGGCCGTAGCCCTGCCTGCCCGTTGCATGACCTTCAGGCAGTAGGCGCATCAGTCGATGTCGACTACCTGGAAGTTCTTGTTGAAGGTTATCTCCAGCCTGTTGGACAGTTTCACCTCATATTGGTTGTCGTCTTTCTCTATCTGGAGAATTTTCGTTCCGGGATAGGTTGACTTAACGTACTGAGATATTTTTGCGGGTACAAGGCCTGCGGGTACGGAAGACGACTTGCAGTCTATCTCTGTCCAGTTGCCTCGGCGGTCGAACTCCACCTTCTCACCGTTGTTGAACACTACGTCGTAAGCCTTGTCGAACAGGCCTGTCTCCTGCTTTGCCAGTGCCACCTTTTTTGATGGGAAATATTTTTTGAGCACTTGCTGTGCCGTTGCGGGCAGTTGAGTTACGTTGATGGGCTTGTCGTTATCGGCTACAGCGTTGAGTTGGAATGCTACCAGGCAAACTAATGCCACTACTGCGGTTTGGATGATTCGTTTCATAATCTTTCGTTTTTTAGGGTTATTGTTCATGTTATCTGTTTTTTCTGTTGCAAAGATTATGAACTTTTCTGAAATGAATCTGAAATCCAGGAAAGAAGTCGGCTGTTTAACAAAATTTAAAGGTGAGAAAGTGAGAAGGTGAGGAGGTGAGAAGCGCGTTCAGCGGATATAATAATTTATCCTTTCC
>NZ_JACJJG010000064.1 GCF_016899855.1 Marseilla massiliensis | reverse complement strand
AGGCTGGATTCGTATTTCAACAAGAACAAGTTAATACCGATAAGCCCTATGATACATGAAGACTGGAAGGTGAAACTCGAAGGCATGAAAATCAGGAGTAACATCAAGAGTGAAATCATAACCTTGGCCGGAAGTGATGACAAGATGCAACAAGCCATAGTCCAGGGAAAAGAGTTCAGGAAAGAGGTTACGTTTGATTTTCTTGATTGGCTTGGGATTAAGAGAGCAAAACATGAAAGGCGAAAATATGAACCCCTTATCAATACTTTGGGCATGATTGGCATTACATTAGTTATCGTATCGGAGTTTTGACCTTTCCTTAAAACAATCAGGACTTTATAAATTGTTTGGCTTATAATATTGTCCGGCCATATTTTATTGCATTATCGTCCTTTATTAAAATTTACCAGAAACGGGAAGTAAGATGGTAGAGGGACAAAAATGTATCAATGGAATATGGTCGGATGATATGCTTTATAATTGTTGTTCGTGGTTTGTTCAATGTTATAATATGATGAAAACAGGAAATATCATACCCGCCTTTTTTCGACCCTCATGTTAATTATATAGAGAAGTAAAAAAAGACGTGTAGTATTGTATTAAGGTGGGTAATAAAGGGAATAATAAGGGATATAAATGGAGAATATAAAAGGATAATCAAAGAGTTATCAAAAGACCTGCTTCGCGGTATCGACAGTGGTGAAGTTTAGAGGTGATAAAACAAAAAGAAAAATCCTCCTCTCTCTACCACTGTTTTTGGGACGAAGTACCCTCTTTTCCTTTATTCCTTTTATTATTCTTTTAAAACCACAATATATAACAGTGAATGAAGTAGCATCTGGATTGAAAAATATTATCGTTGTATTGTAATTGTATTTGTTGGTTTAGTTTATGATTTGATTTTGTAAGGTTGGATAAGTAAAAAGTATTATCAATGTTCAATCAGTAAAATACAATAACAAAACATGAAACAAAAATATCCTGACAACTCTATTAACACAATTATCGAAAATTTGTCTTGTAGTTTAGGTTGGGTTTTATCTTGTTGGTTTGGTTTTTATTCGGTTAAGTAAAATAAATAAGTTGGTCAGGAATATTACAAGGACAGATAAGTTGGTTGATTTGTTTTATTGGTTGAAAGATTAATTGGTTTGTTGTTCTATCTATGTTGGTTGAAATAATAAAAGTTGTATCAGTGTAAAGCAATGTTGTTCTGTTAGTGTAGGGTTAAGATAATGATAAAATGCCAAATATACTCCACCTTCAATAACGACAAAAACTGAATGATACAACAAACAATTCAACACCAATATCATAACTTACAATCCAACAAGAATAATATGCCGGATAAAATACTGCTTGTTGATAAAACCGATAAAAAGTGACAAGAAAAAAATCAGGTAAACAAAAATCGAATAAATTAAAAATCACTGTGAGTATAACTGCAACAAGTAGAAATATCACGGTCAAAAAACTTATCATTAAAAAACATCGGCAAAAATAATGAAGTAAAAATCGTGGCTAAACAAAACAACAATAAAATCTATCGTGGCTAAAATTAAAAGCAAAGTCAAAAACAATGATTAAATGATGTGACCAATAAAAAAAATCAAGACAAAAAATTAATCGTAGCAAAATGAAATCAGAATCAAGAAAATACAAGAAAAATATGGCTGAACAAAACACTAAAATAACGTAACGGCTCTAAAATAAAAAAGCAAAGTCAAAAATAGAACAATAAACAACAGCAAAATCAAAAACAAAAATAATATGGCTGAAAATAACCGAAAATAAAAGCTGCAATAATATAAAATAACGTGGCAAAAACAATGATGAAAAACGAGAACGGGGATAACCACTCACTCTACCTCACTGAACAAAAATGATTAAAGTAAAAAAGTTCGGAGTTGGTTTCATTAGGGCATAACATCACGAAAAACAAAAAATAAATAAGTAGTCTGATGAAAAATTGTGGAGTGAAAAATGGTGATATTTCTGATTTTGATGCTTCTGTTGTTAGAGTCTTATTTGTTTTGTTGTGATTGTTGTTAGTGGTGAGAGGAAAAATGTAAAATATTGGTAGTGAAAAAGATATGTGAAATTTGATGCTGCTAATTATTGGTCTTGAATTGATGTCCTTAAATGTAAAATTGTGCATCGTTGTTTTCTGCTTTTGTTTTTGTCAAGTATGTTATTGTGAAAAGAGGAAAAATGTTGGTGGCAAATAATTGATGGGTAAGATTTCAAGGTGTTTTTTGATTATAAGGAAACAGAATCGTACCAGAACAAAGAACAATACAAGAAAGAGAGCTACCCACGATTTTTCAACCCACCTGTTAATTATATAGAGAACAAGAAAAAAGTGGGTAATAATTGTAAAATAAAGGAAATACAAAAATGAATAATAAAGTAAAGAAAACAAACCTACTTCGTGGTAAAAAGAGTGGTGAAAGTGAGGTGAGAATAAAAGGTGAATCAACTGGGTAAATCTGGTGGAGTAAAAAATAAATCAACACAACTCCTCCCCACCACTGTCTTTAAGGGACGAAGGACCAATCTCTTTACTTCTTTTATCACTACTATTCAACAAAAAACAAAGAAAAAAGTACAAGGGGAATAACACATTACACAGTCTTAGCACCCTCATTGAAAAACAGTATCAAGAAAAACAATGATAAAAGATACAACAATCAATGAAAGGCTAGATAAAATCAATCAAAAAAAAGTAATTGTAGCTTATGTTCTTTATCCTTGTTCATTGTATCGGATGTGTCAAGTAAAAAATAATTCAACAAAAATAAAGAACAAAAATGATGAAACGAATGAACAACAGGCCTCCTTGATAGCAAAGTAAAAATATGTTGCTGAATTTATCCCTTGGTTTTAATGGCAACGAAAAATAAAATAATAATCTATCAAGAATACAGAAAAAATAAAGCCAAGGAAAAGTATATCAAAAAGAGAGAACGACCGAAAAAACAATCAGGCCACAACTCTCTTAATAACAAAGTAAAAATTTAAATATCAACAAAATGGAAACAATGATGATAAAAAATACTGTCAGCTACTATAACAACGCTGAAGATTCAAAAAGTAAGAGATACATAAGCCTTGACTACGTACTTCTTGAAATGGTGGCAAAAGACGGACAATTAAAACAACAGACAGAATTTGTAAGAAGCCAGCCTGACGAAGATATGTTCAAGAAGGAGAAAAAGAAACTCCCGATGATTGCTCCTTCAGGCATATTCACTTACAGGAACGACAATATTGATAACCTCCAGGAATACTCAAACATCATGGTTCTTGATTTCGATAAATTTCCCGACCATGAAGCAGCCAATGAATTCAAGCAAAAACTAATACAATATGCCGACCTACTTCATATTTATGCTGTATGGTTTTCTCCAAGCAACAAGGGAGTTAAGGTTGCTATGCTCCATGACAACACAAATCCCGAATACCATTACAACTTGTTCATGCAGGTTAGGTTCAAGCTATATCCCAACACGGAACAATTTGACATGAAATGCGGAAACCTTAGCCGTACCTGTTTCTTGAGCTACGACCCTGATGTTTGGCTTAATCCAGATAGGGAACATTTAACGCCTTTCCATTTTGTTTACGACCCTCAATACCCCAACATTCCGCCAAGAGATTACGGCACAAAAGGATATTCAAGCAAGGAGTTCAAGCATACCGAGGAAGAGATAAGACTGAACGAACTTTTCCAGGCACAATGGAAGGATAAACAACTGATGAACTATGTCGATAAGTTTTGGAGAAAAATCTATCCTGATTCATACAAAGACGGAAACAGGCACCAATCGATACTTTCAAGGGCCAAATGGTTGTGTCTTTATGGAGTGTTGTTCGATGATGCGGTAAATTATCTCAAAGCCACATTTGGAAGGCATGGAATTGACGAAAAAGATATAGAGGCGATGGCAATAAACAACTACAACTCAAACCGTGATAACTTCGGAAGTAAGAGAAATGAGATATACCAACGAAGGAACAATGGGATTAATTACAACCGAAACCGATGGAACGCTATGAAGAATTAAGTCTGGCATAAATTCGATACAATAAAACTTCGAACCAATCTTCCTGAAAAACAAGAACCCCTCCCAACCGTACTGATAAAAAAGATGCAGTAGGAGGGGATATTTTTTGTTGTCCAGTTTTTTTATAGTTTTCACATTTTACTATTTATTTTAATCCATTACACTTATATTAGCACGTTTCACGTGGACTGTCTACATTGTCTCGTTGGCTGCCGTCAGACTTCTCAAAATATGTCTTGCCGTTTTTTATAGCATCAACGATTTTACTTTCATTCCAACCAACTATAGTATCGGCTAAATCATTGATTGCATCAGGTAAGTCGGCATCAGAAGTACCTCGTAGAAATATTCCTATAATGGGCTTTTTCAATCTTGCGGCTTCCCGAACTTCCCAATCTACCCAATCGCTATCATGAGTATTAGGGCCAATCAGACAAATAAATGTACCAGCTTGATTTATCAAAGGCCGTAACAGGCTTTTTATATAATCGTCGTTTTTCGCATTATTGAACTTTTCAGAAGTAACTGAATAGTTATGAAGTTCATATTGATCACCCAATAGTTTTTTTAACTTTTTAATGCCGTCTTCATCTTCATGAAAATGACTTACAAAAACATTCTTAAATTCCGTTCCCATAATTATCTTCCTATTAAGTTGTACAATTGATTGTTTACAAATGATATATTTTGTTCAGGATGGTTCTTATGGAATAAGATACTATACCAATCCTTGAAAAAATCATCTTCAAAAATTTCAGGCCTATAAGTTGCATGCGATAGCCTCATGTGGGTTTCTTCTCTCGCCAACAAATCACATAGGCGGTCAAACTCTTCCAGGGTAGTGAATGTTTTTTTGTACGTGAAGGGCATTTCCTCATATTTGTCTATTGATGCTATTAGCTCCACCTTATTTCTCTTATCTTCGTAATAATGAAAATTATTAGCTATGTGATAATAAGAGCCAATTCCCATTCCAAGCATAGCGGAAATATATTCCTGTATGAAAGTAAAGTTGAAAATGTTTACAGCACTTGCGCCCCATAAGAAATCATTGGAACGCATAAACACAGTCAAATCCAATCTCCCGTCTAGAGAATTGCGCTGAAAATGCAGCAACCTTGTGCATGGAATGTCTTTGGTAACTTTAATCTTTCCATCGTCACCAAATTCATCTTTCATAGTATCATCAATGTTCAATACAGCTCTACGTGTATTAGGGTCATCTTTGAAACACTCCACAATATATTTGAACTGGTCAATGTACGTACCACTTTCCCCTTTCCCAATATTTATCTGATAGTCATTTGACGAACCATTGAAAAACCTGAATCTTGGTCCATATCCTCCACGCATGAATTTCTTGTCATCAGAAAAATCCATCATTCGTTTGAGATAGTGACTGATATACTCCATATCATTACGGCCAGATGCCAACCATAAAGATTCCGCATATGGCAGAGATAAGTTCCATTTTCTCTCAGGAATGGTAACCCAACGGGCTGTCGGATCATTTATCTTGAAAACAAATGGTTCTGGTAATTCATAACAGCAATTGTTACGGATTTCCCTTTTCACGCCATATTCCAATAGCAATTGTGATGCTCCTACCAAGAAATCATTAATTCCGTTGTATTCGGCTGTGAACATAAATCGGAAATCTTATTATTAATGTTCCATTTATCAGGGAAATAATAATGTATAGGGGTTGGTGACGGGTGGTATGTTTGCTTGATGCGCACATTACCGACCAACAATTCCGGCATTTTCGCCCGGAGGTACTTGTCTGTTTCGCAAAAACAATTCTGCAGGTCTATCAACTGTGGTTCATGGCATGGTAATGGGACAAATTCATTATACCCATATTTGCGTCTGAAATCATCGATGTTATCTTGCACGAACCTGATGATATCCTCATTACTTGCTTTTGTCGGCATAAAGCATTTCCTTATTCCCCTAATGGCTCCTATACCGGCTTTCACAAATGAATTTTCACTGAAATTTATATATGGGGAATAATTTAAATCTGTCGCATATTGGTAGGACAAGAATCCGCCTAAGAATGAACATGAATTTAATAATTGATAAATCTCCTCCAAGGATTTTGCCTGTTCAATTTTTTGCAGGACTCCTCCTTCTACGATTTCCTGTTTCAGCATTGCCAGCCATTTCTCATGCTTATATTTTAAGTGATTATATTTAGAATGAGTGCCGGTCATCATATACGCATTGTTGAAAATGGGTTTTGTTGCCATCCTTTTCATTAAAAGATTATTTATCCTCTCAAAATCAATCGTTTTAAGAGTTATTAAACCGGTATTTCTTTCTAAATATTCCCATGTCTCAATCTTGTTGAAAATCTTAAAGAGAAGGATCCTGGCGATTACATCTTCTTCACTACAATCGTTAATATGTTCATAAATGACGTGTCTGATTAGATATTGACTGACCCTGTCGCAAGCCCTGTATACATTCGTGAATTTATATTTTCTCAATATAGGATCGTTCGTCAAAGTTGTGCAACCTTCGCATTTACGCCAGAACATATTCATCCGTTCCTGCATAAAATAGAAGTAATAACGAAAGACCTCATCATTAGGGATAATGTCTTTATGATTTTCCATCATATCTGACGAAGTTTTTAAATTGACGTGGCAAGTCTATGAGTCCCATCTCATAATTTTTACAGATATAATCCCAAAGTCCGTTGCAGATTTCTATGTCAAGGTTATGATGTCCGATTCCTGTATGGATGCAAGTTGTATACTCCGCAGGGATATCAATCATTGATTTGCCAAAATAGAAAAATTCATCAGCTATGAGTACATGGTCTGTTGTCCCTGTATCCCTAGTTAAGTTGTCTGTGTTGATACTCCCATCCTGATTGCTATGGTGCGAATTTTCCTGCATCCATTCACCATTTTCAAGTTGGTGATAAATGTTATCGCCATATAGCTTCTTCAAACTGCCATTCATGACAGGCTTTTTACACGCATATTCCTCGTTGTTCCAATACTCATTGAACGTAATGATTTTTGAAACTTTAGCCATAAACACTAATTTATTGGCAAAATCTGCAGGTGCATTGCCTATGATGAAATCACCAACTTGAGCACTACTGCGAATTTTGGGTTTACATGTGGCTAACGTAAGAAAACCATAAAACGGATTGGGAGCAAAACCGTAATCACGTCTTAATACATAGCTATAACCTCTTGCCATAATATCACTACTCCTTTTGTTGTTGCCTGAATGGAGAAAGTATTTCCCTGAAAATCGACATATAAGCATAACTCCCTTCCAACAGAGGATAAGGCTCGCCTATTTTTTTGTATAAATCGTTCGATGCACCACCAGTGCTTGCAAAGGCGTAATACTTTGCATCTGGGTATAATTCCTTTAACATATTGTATTCTTCTATAATGCCGTTCATTCCGCCAATAAATACAGCACACTCGGTCCTATTTTCTTGAAACATTTGTTTTCGCATTGCGTGGACACTATCTTTAACACTTTCGCCTACCGCTTCCGTAAAATGTATGTTTTTGAAATCACCTACTTCTTTGGGTATAGACTCCCCGAAAAGTATGGATTGATAAATTTTAATTAACGGTATGGCTTTTTGTTTATTGCGCATTGCTACTTCCCAAATCAGAGGAGTGATTGCCGGATGTCCTCCAAAGTAGAACGGTATACCATATTCAGCACAAACTTTGGTAAATGAAACAATGGCTTCCCTGATGGCAAAAATATTTTCCGTACCAAAATACTCACGTCCATGTTTTGGTACACTTGCTGACAAAAATATCATGGCACTCCTATTTTGTAACATTATAAACTTTTATTGGCAAATTGTTATTCAACCATTCCAAATGTTTTTCTATATCCGGTCGGCAATAATTCCCATTGTATAATACTTGCTTGGTATAGGTTGAGAATAAGGGAGTCTTTTTGAAACGTTGGTCTATGTCGAACACTTTTCTCGCATCAGGGATATGTGTAGTGGGATAAAAACATTCATGGGTTGCATCGCTTAGGAGAAAATCTCCTTGCTCTACAATATGCAGTCCTAAGTCACTGCATCGTTTGTTGAATTCATCCAACACAAATTTACGTTTAATGCAAAAAGCATTGGCACGGCTTCTTTCCATCAGTAAAATTATCTCCTCTGGTAATTTGTCATCTGAATTTGCCTGCTCTAAAGTAAGTTGATAATCCTTGTAATCACAAAATTGGTGCATGTTCTTTTTCTCGTCTATACTAAAGCGTATGTCTAGAACCGGAATGTTTTCAGCATTGGCAATATTGAATTCCTCCATGCAATAGGGACTACTATTGAATCCGGGAGTATCAAGCAAGATAATAATGTCTGAATCAACCAATTCATGCCTCAAATACTCCTGAAAATCCACGCCTGCTTTCAATGAATAGGAATCCAAGAAAGGAATGTACTTCTTTTTGATGAGCCGGTCAAATAAGTTTTGTGCCAGCTTTTCCAAGTCATCACGATGATAGGATATAAATACTTTCCTGTTCCCTTCAAGAATTCCAAAATATGAAAGAATCAGATTCTTTAATGCTTGAATGGAAAAATCTGTTTCATCCAAGAAAAAACCATTCAAAGGTTTCAATGGTTTTGGAATGTTTGTCTTAAAGTCACCCGGTTGGGTTGCTATAGGCTGGATGCTTTTTTGCGAAATGATTTGCTTCAACCTATCTTCCAAGTTTTTATCGCTAATTACCGCATCATTTGTACTATAGCCATAATATAGATACAAGACTGGATTATATTTTTCTACATCATTAATATTTATGATGTGAATGTCGGGAAAATCCAGTAATACATTTCTCAGGTCATCAATCCTCCAAGGTGTCCCTAATGGTATTACTTGATATTTCATGCTTCTTTTTATGTATTTCTTGTAACCATCCTTAATTATGGGGATTTTGTGTATGTTATTACATCCCTATAAATCGAGTTTATATTAAATTGACCGATATTTTATAAAGTTTTCCCTTACCTGCCCTTGTACATTTCGTCGTAGTAATTTTGGTAATCGCCGCTCGTTACATTATCCATCCATGCCTGGTTGTCAAGATACCAACGCACGGTCTTCTCTATGCCTTCCTCGAATTGCAGGCTCGGCTCCCAACCCAATTCCCTTTGCAGTTTGCGGGAGTCAATGGCGTAACGCTTGTCATGGCCCTTGCGGTCGGTAACGTAGGTAATGAGGTTCATGTCCTCACCCTCTTTTCTTCCGAGCAAACGGTCAACAGTATTGATGACTACCTTGATTATATCAATGTTCTTCCACTCGTTGAAGCCACCGATGTTGTAGGTATCAGCTATTTTACCCTTGTGGAAGATGAGGTCAATCGCCCTTGCATGGTCCTCCACATACAGCCAGTCACGCACGTTTTCACCTTTGCCGTAGACCGGTAGCGGCTTCCTGTGGCGGATGTTGTTGATGAACAGGGGTATCAATTTTTCGGGGAACTGGTAAGGTCCGTAGTTGTTTGAGCAGTTGGTTACTATGGTAGGCATTCCGTAGGTGTCGTGGAAAGCACGGACAAAGTGGTCTGAACTTGCCTTCGATGCAGAGTAGGGTGAGTGAGGGTTGTACTTCGTATCCTCGGTAAAGAACTCCGTTCCGTAGGCATGGTGGTGCTCCGATGATGCTTTTGTTGTAAACGGAGATTCTATTCCCTCGGGGTTCGTCAGTTCCAACGCACCATAAACCTCGTCAGTCGAGATATGGTAGAAGCGTTTCCCCTCGTATCCTTCGGGGCGGCTCTCCCAGTATTCCTTGGCTGCCTGCAGCAACGTCAGCGTACCTATTACGTTTGTATGTGCAAAAGTGAATGGGTCTTTTATGCTTCGGTCCACATGGCTCTCAGCTGCAAGGTGGATTATCCCGTCAACATTGTATTTCTCCATCAACGCCTTCACCGTTCCGTAGTCGCAAATATCAGCCTTTACAAACGTATAATTCCCCTTACCCTCGATGTCCTTCAGGTTTGCCAAATTTCCTGCATACGTCAGCTTGTCGAGATTGATGATACGATATTCGGGGTATTTATTTACGAACAAGCGTACTACGTGTGAGCCTATGAAACCGGCTCCACCGGTTATGATGATGTTTCTCTTGTATTCCATGATTCTTGTGTCGTTAAATTGTCAATGAAATCTTGTTTTGTAAAAGACGGCCTTTCAGCTTGCAATTCACGGTCTTTTATCCTTCAATACGTGGCCTTTTACAATGCAATTTGCCGTCTTTGGGAATGTGTTTTGTATATTATTGATTTTCAATACGTTAAGAAAAGGATTATGCTTATGCCTTCAATGTGCCCATATTCCCCATGCACTTCTTTAAGGAGTCCGTCCAATAAGGAATTTTCAGCCCGAAAGTCTCCTTGATTTTCGTCTTGTCGAGAACCGAATAGGCAGGGCGTTTGACCGGACTTGGAAATTCATCGCTGTGGCAAGGCTTTATGTCGCAAGCCGTGTTTCCTACAAGCTCGACGATTTTCTTGGTGAAGTCGAACCATGAGCATACTCCTTCGTTGCTGAAATGGTAGATTCCACGCTTTGAATATCCGTTCTTCGGACTTTCCTTTTCATAGTCTGCAAGCACGGTCTTTATGGCCACTGCAAGGTCGTATGCGTATGTAGGAGTTCCTGCCTGGTCAAAAACAACAGTGAGTTTCGGTTTCGTCGCAGTAAGGTTTAGCATCGTCTTCACGAAGTTCTTGCCGTATTCGGAATATAACCATGCCGTCCTTATTATTACATAATCACACCCGACAGCCTCGATATTCTTCTCGCCCTCAAGTTTTGTCTTGCCGTAGACTCCCGTAGGTGTTCCCTTCTGGTCTTCCCTGCAAGGCGTATTGTAAGGGTCTCCGCCGAAGACATAATCCGTTGAAATCTGCACGAGAAGTCCGCCTACTTCCTTCATTGCCTCTGCCAATAGCTTCGGTGCATCGGCATTTAGTTTCCTGCATAACGCCTCGTCGCTCTCTGCCTTGTCAACGTTTGTATATGCGGCGCAGTTGACTATGCACCGTATATTCTTTTCATTCACGATTTTCTTTATAGCGTCGGCATCGGTTATATCCAAGATAGTCGTTTCGACACCCTCGACCTCTACGACATCCGTAAAGGTGTAGCTGTCGTTCGTGTCTTTGCTTATTATGCGCATCTCGTTACCGAGCTGGCCGTTTGCGCCTGTTACGAGTATGTTCATGTTGTTTGTCTTTTTAGGATTAAAGGAGTAAGGAGAGGAGGAGTAAGTAGAAATGCCTTTTTCAATTCATAATTAAGAATTCATAATTGACTGGTCTTTCTCACCTTCTCACTTTCTCACCTTCTCACTTGTAAATGAATGGTGAGTCAAAGTCTTTCAGCAGCGGGTGTTTCGTGTCCTTCTCGCTGAGTATTGCGTGTTCGGTAGGTATTCGCCAGTCTATGCCAAGACTGTCGTCAAGTATGCTTATCCCTCCGTCAGCCTCGGGATGGTAGAACTCGTCGCACTTGTACTGGAACACCGCCGTCTCGCTCAACACCGCAAAACCGTGTGCAAAGCCTTTCGGAATGAAGAACTGCCTGTGGTTGTCCTCGGTAAGTTCAACCGCCACGTGCTTTCCGTATGTGGGCGAGCCTTTCCTTATGTCAACCGCAACGTCGAGGACTTTTCCCCTTACGCACCTCACCAGTTTTGCCTGTGTATATGGCGGACGCTGGAAATGCAGTCCACGCATGACACCATACGATGACATGCTCTCGTTGTCCTGAACGAACTCCACGTGCCCGACTTTCTCCTCAAACTCCCTCTGCGAGAAGCTTTCGAAGAAATATCCCCGTGCGTCCTTGAATATGCGCGGCTCTATGATTACCACGCCTTCTATGTCTGTCTTTATTACTTCCATCGTTTTTAATGTTTATTTTATTTGCAAACCGGCTTCTCCCCTCGGGGAGATTGAGAGGGGGCTTTAATACTCCAAGTTTTTCGTTATGTCGTCCTCTCTTTCGCCAAGAATGGACATGAGGTACTTTCCGTAATCGTTCTTCAACATCGGCTGTGCCACCTCCCTTAGCTTGTCCGCCGTTATCCATCCCTTTCGGTAGGCGATACCCTCAAGACAGGCAACCTTCAAACCTTGTCGCTTCTCCAACACTTCAATAAAGGTACTTGCTTCCGACAATGAGTCATGAGTTCCCGTGTCAAGCCATGCGAAGCCACGAGCCATAGTCTGTACTTTCAGCTCCTTGTCCTTTAGGAACTCTTGGTTTACCGTAGTGATTTCCAGCTCACCGCGTGCAGACGGTTTTATGCTCTTTGCGATGTTGACAACCTTGTTAGGATAGAAATACAATCCAACAACGGCATAGTTGCTCTTCGGATGTTCGGGCTTCTCTTCGATACTAAGGCAATTCCCGTCCTTGTCAAACTCCGCCACGCCGTAACGCTCGGGGTCGCTAACCCTGTAACCAAACACTGTTGCCTTGCCGTTCCGCTCTGCATCAACAACCGCCTGTTTCAATAGGTCGTTCAGTCCTGCGCCATAGAAGATATTATCCCCAAGCACAAGGCAAGCGCAATCATCACCTATGAACTTCTCCCCGATTATGAACGCCTGTGCCAGTCCGTCCGGTGACGGCTGCTCCGCATACTCGAACCTCACCCCGAAATTGCTGCCGTCACCCAACAGCCGCTTGAACCCCGGCAGGTCGTAAGGTGTCGAGATAATCAGTATTTCCCTGATACCCGCCAGCATCAATACGGAAATAGGATAATAAATCATCGGCTTGTCGAAAATCGGGATAAGCTGCTTGCTGATTCCCTTGGTGATAGGGTACAAACGAGTACCGCTACCACCTGCCAATACTATTCCTTTCATTGATCCTAGTATTTTACAATTACTTGTTAGTGTAACCCAATGATGTACTTCTAATCGTGAAAACAGTATTTATTGAATAGGAAAATTTTCATTTAAATGGATATCTAAAATTTGTTTTAAATATGAAAGCGTTTTTTATTTACGCAAAAAACATTTATAAAACATTTTCCGAAAAACATTAGGAAGTATTCTAATAGGAAAACGAGTCGCAACGGCATAAAAAAATTCAAAAGACGACATGAACCCGATTTTCTTAAATTTTTTTAAGGTGTGATATTCATTAATTGCATATTTTAATCCACCTCGTCTTTTAAAAGAATCGTCAGACATCCGAAAATATAGCAAAGGCTCTTGTAAATTGTAAAATTTTGAACCATTGACAAACATTCTTGCCCAAAGATAGTAATCTTCAAATAAATAACAATGCTTATAGCCTCCTACAGCCAAAACAGCTGATTTTCGTAATATGACAGCTGGATGTTCAACCGGACAACGCTTTGTGGAATACTTCACATTATTCCATACTGTTTCGGGAAATTTCTTATGACTAGTAATAACTTTCTTTCCATCGGTATCTTCATAAAATTCTTCAGTCCAACACCCTAGAACGTCTACATCCGGATGGGAGTCCATATAATTAATCTGTTTCTCAAAACGTTGCGGAAAACAAATATCGTCAGTGTCCATACGTGCAATTAACTCAAAACGGCACTTCTTCATACCTTCATTTAAGGCATTTCCCAACCCCATATTTTTCTCCAACGGGATTACCCTTAAATTGGTATATGACGTAACAAAACTTTCGACTACTTCATACAACTCATCTGTTAATGGCCCATCTTCGACTAATACGACCTCGGTGGGAAGCAATGTTTGTGTAAACACACTGTCTAAACTTTCTCGTAAAAAATGTGGATCTTCCTTTTTATAGACAGACATTAAAACTGAAAAGTTTTTCATAGGCTACGACATTTAACTATTATGCGTCTTTATTAAAGAATTACCATGGCTTTTTTAACATCCCAATTCCCGTCTGTTACCATTTGTTCAAACAAGTTAGTACAAATCTTTACAAGATATGCACCTAAAACGATTAATAAGAAAACAATAACTGTATTAAAAGGGAACAGGCTATTAAAAAGGTCTGTAATTATATAGCGTTGTACAATGTATATTTCGAAGGTTAATCTTGCTATAATCTTGACGGGAATAAAACATTTTGTTTCCGCAAAATACTTGAGCCAATCAAAATGGGCAAGTTTATACAAAAAAACAAGAAATAATAGTAACGGTATGTATCCGAATAGCTGAGTATAATATGAGTTATCTATATGTCCCTTTCCTATCTTCATAACAACGAAATAAGAGAAAAAACTTATTAACGTAAGAATTAGAGATAGAACAAAGCTAATATTCATAAATATCTTGTTTTTCGCAATAATAACTCCTAATAACATCGTCGGGAAATAACAATAATAGTGAAATTTGTGAAATATACTTAAAGATTGGGGAGGGTAAGATGCGACAACACAAATAGTAAATAATATGGATAAGATAAAACTTAAATAAAGAATAAAACTTTTCTGTGTTTTAATAATAAGAAAAATTATAGGGAAACTAATCAAAAAACATTTTACAAACCAAGGTGTTGGCATAAAGTCATACCAAGTAATGTCAGAATTGAAAAAGCCGGCTAAAAAGGCAAGTACAATGATAGGCAACCAAAGTTGTTTTATTTTTTTAAGATACCATTCTGAAAATGGTATTTCATAGTTCCTTCGTTTTAATGATAAATAAAGGAAATACCCCGATACAAAGAAAAAAATAGCATTTCCATGTACCCCCAATGTTGCTAAAGCCGGATTATGTTCCTCATATAACGGTCTGAAATTACTATTGGTTATCATAATAGCTGCAATACATTTCAGAAAATCAAAAGCGGGATTATAATTCTTTATTAATGCCATAAGTATTATAATTTAATATTATCAATCACGTCGGAAAGATATTTTTCGGCCATCTTCCTTTCAGTCATTTCCTTTGCTGTAGATATCGCATTCATTCGGATTTTTTCTTTTTCATTGTTAGGCATCGAAATTATTTTCTTCAGAAGATTAGATAAATCCGCACTATTTCCTGCATCACATAAAAAGCCGTTTACTCCATCCTTTATAATACCATCAAATCCTTCATTCTTTGAGGCTATTGTGATACATCCATTAGCCATCGCTTCCAGATATACCATCCCAAATGTTTCATGTCGGCTAATCATTATAAAATATTCTGATGTGCTTAATTCCTCTTGAACATCCTTTCTACTAATATGTCCTAACAGGTGTAATTGTTTCTCATCAATATGGTTTCTTTTTGCTATCCTGTTTATTTTCTTGCTTAATGCTCCATCACCAATATAAGTGATTGACAAATTACCCTTTTTTAAAAAGGAGATGGCAGCTTCTAATACTTTTTCCGGATACTTTCGTTTTATCAATGCGCCAACGTAACAAATTTTCCCTTCATTCTTTACGGTATTAAGATTCTTATTGTAAATATAGCTTTCTGGAATGCCTGAATATGCTATAAAACTTTTGTTTAATCTACCATAAATAGACTCAAAATTTTTCTTAATTGCTTCTGACCTAAATCCCCATAAATCAACACTATTTATTAATGCTTTACACTACTGTCCCGTAAAAGTGGATAAATAGTTCTTTGAAATTATTGAAACATAGTCAATTACACGGTTTTTTGAAAT
>NZ_JACJJG010000063.1 GCF_016899855.1 Marseilla massiliensis | reverse complement strand
ACTTGCGCTTGCTCATGCCTGACGAGTAATAGTCACGAAGGACGCTCAATTTGAACTCCTCGCTGTACTTTGTTGGATTCTTTCGCATTGTTTTACACATTTTTTATTGTTCATAAATGTGTCAACTTTTGCCAGGACAAGACAGGGCGTCATGCCGTTGGGCCGTTGACGGGGGCTGGAAAGAATGTTTCAGGTTCGCGGCGGACGGCGTTGGCCTTTACGAATTTGTCCACAATCTGTTCGTAGGGCATGCCTCTGAACGCTCTTGCGTGGCGTGGGCATATTACCGTACACCGTCCGCAGGATATGCACTTGTCGCCGTCGGTTTGGCATGGCGACTCCTCCGGTATCGCGCCTGCGGGGCATTGACGTGCGCATGTCTGGCAGCCGTCGCACAGCTCGGCGTCGGCCGATGGGAACAGGGGCAGGGCCTTGCTTTCCTTGTACGGGCGGTTGCCCTTGACGGTGGGCTCGGGCAGGGCGGAGACGTCGGGCGTTGAGGCCAGCAGGCGGGCGCATTCCGTTGCGAAATTGTCTATCTTGCGCATGTCGTCCGTGTCGGGACGGTCGGCTGCTACGTCGTTGAAGATGCAGTGGCGGGCGATGAATGCGCCTGCCGCCACGGTCTTGAATCCCTGTCGGTCGACGATGTCCTGCAGTTCGGCGAGGGCGTCGTCATAGTCGCGGTTGCCGTAAACGCAGGCTATTACGGCTGGTCCGCCGTTGCCGCTGAAGGCTCTCAGCGCCTCGGCTGCCTGCCGTGGAACGCGTCCGGCGTACACGGGCGCGCCCGCTACGAGCACGTCATGCTCTCCGTCAACCATTACTTTGGCCGACGGTCGGTCGCATGTTATGTCGTGTTCGATTACGTTTCCGCCCATCACTCGGGCTATCTCCCTCAGGATTTTGCGCGTCGTGAATGTCGCGCTGAAGTAAACCAGGTGAATGTTTCTTATGTCCATAATGTCTTGAATGTTGTTCGCTATGCAAAAATAGTGAAAGGTTAGCGCAATGTCAAGAAAATGGCCAAAGTTTTTAACATGGCGTTGCCGAGCAGAATCCTATATTCGTGGCATAAATATAAGAGTAAAAATCTTACGGCGGCGGCCGTTGGGCGAAAAATCAGTAAAATGTATTGAAACAGCCTTTATACATATTTCGCCGTAAGCGCGATAATCAGTACCTTTGCACAGGATTTTGAAATAAAACATAAAAACATGACACTTGAAGAATTCTTGGAGGTTGCCAATGCGGGCAGACCTCTCGATACGGAGGAGATACACAGGTTTATGGACGAGGCGAGCAACGAGGCCCGCCGGCTGACGTTCCGTCTCAACACGGCCTACCACACGCCCGACGAGGTGCGCGCGCTGCTGTCCGAGCTGTTCGGCTATGAGGTGCCCGACACGTTCCGCGTGTTTCCGCCGTTCTATACCGACTTCGGGCGCAACATCCATGTAGCCCCCGGCGTGTTCATCAACGCCTGCTGCCACTTTCAGGACCACGGCGGCGTGACCATCGGCGAGGGCAGCCAGATAGGCCATAACGTGGTCTTCGCCACGCTCAACCACGGCATTGAGCCCCGGCTCCGCAAGTACACGGTGCCCGCGCCAATCACCGTTGGCCGCAACGTATGGATAGGCTCCAACTCGACTATACTGTCGGGCGTCACGATAGGCGACAACTCGATCGTGGCCGCCGGCGCCGTGGTTACCCGCAGCGTGCCGGCAAACACTGTCGTGGGCGGCGTGCCCGCAAGGAAAATGAAGGATATAAAGACCGACGGGGAGTAAAGAAACAAAACGGAAGCGGCATAAAAGGAATTAACTCTTTTATGCCGCTTCCGCTTTTATGTTTATCTTTTGGCCGACACGTTTACCGCTTCATCCTCATGTTCAGCTGGTAGATGGCGGGCAGGAAGATGAACAGCGAGAACACTATTGAGAGGATTACGCTGGTCTGGTTGCCGCCGAATAGCTGGCTGAGCGTCATGTCGTTGCTTGCCGGCAACAGTATGGTGACGGCGTAGGCCACGGTATTGTTGACCCAGTGGAGCACCACTCCAGGCAGTATGCTGCCCGTGCGGTAGTACATCCAGCCGAGCAGCAGGCCCATGAGCAGGGCGTGCGGCATTTGCGCGGGATTGGGATGCACGACGGCGAAGAGCGCTGCCGAGATGAGTATTGCCACCCAGTGGTTGCTTACGGAGCAGAGCAGGGTGCGCAGTATTGCTCCGCGGAACACCATCTCCTCTACGAACGGCGTGAGGAGGCACAGCACGAAGTAGCCGTAATCGTTGGTCATGATGGCCGTGAACGAGTCTGCCATGTAGTCCTTCATGGCCGGCATTTGCTCTTGCAGCCATATCGAGGGTATTATCGTGCCGAGGGAGGCTACGGCACACCAGAAGAATACGTCCCAGTGGCGCTGCCTGAGGTAGGCCGGCGACATGACTGCCCACTTGCGCCATACGAACACCGCGATTGTGGCCGCGCCCGAGAGGGCCGACGCGAGTATCATCATCGGGGCTGTGATGGCCTCGGGGTGTGCCCCTCCGAACACGCTCATGACGTACTCCTGGCTGCTGCCCGTGGCGAGAAGCCATGCCGCGTAGACAATCCATGACAGGGCGAACTGTATCAGCAGGAAGCCGAACAGGTATAGAATTGTTTTCTTCATATTCCTTGTTTTTTGATTTTTACCTTTTTACCCTTTTACTTTTTTACCTTTTCAAATATTCTCATGGCCTCCTCCCGGTCGTGCCTTAGCTGTTCGGCGAGCTTGTTTACCGAGGCGAACTTGCGTTCCTCGCGCAGCCGGTGGTAAAAAGCCACCTCCATGTCGTGGCCGTATATGTCGCCGTCGAAGTCGAAGATGTTGGCCTCGAGCGACGTCTCGGTGCCGTCGAAGGTAGGTCTCGTGCCTATGTTCATCATGCCGTCAAGCTGTATCGGTGATGAGTCGAGCCTTACTTTCACGGCATACACGCCGCGTTCGGGCACGAGTTTCAGCTCGTCTGACGGCCTGATGTTGGCCGTAGGGAAGCCCAGCTTGCGGCCTTCGTGGTATCCTTGTGTCACCGTTCCTGCCAGTGTGTAGTGGTAACCGAGGCACATCGCGGCCATATCGGCCTCGCCTGCCGAGAGGAACGAGCGTATAACGGACGAGCTTACCTGCACTCCGTTCAGCCTGAAAGCGTCCGCCTGGACAACGTCAATGCCCAGTTCGCGGCCGTATCTTACGTAGTCGTCGAAACCTTCGGCGCGGTCATGGCCGAAGCGATTGTCGTAACCGATAATCAGCTTGCCCACGTTGAGGCTGTCGCGCAGCACGTCACGCATGAAGTCATGCGCCGAGAGGGCCGCCATCTGTCCGTCGAAGTGCAGCATTACGCAGCGGTCTATGCCCGTTGCCTCGAGCCTGCGGCGCTTCTCCTCGGCCGTGGTGAGCAGTTTGGGGCGGTACTCTTTGTGGAGCACGAGGCGCGGATGGCTGTCGAAGGTGATAACCATCGACTGCCTGCCCTCACGCTTCGCCGTGTCGATAACGTTGCTGATGAGGTAGCGGTGGCCACGGTGAACGCCGTCAAAGAATCCTATTGTGGCTACGTAGTTGCTGTTCATTGTTCACGTTTTATAGTCAATCATCATGCCTGTGGCGGCATATCGGGCGGCATTAGCCCGTTTCCTGCACGGCGTATTGCGCTCGGCACGGCTGCAATCATAGTCTAAGCCATTCGTCGGCAGCGGAGTGCATGGCCTCGAGTCCTACTCTCCGTGCAGCCGCGCAGTTGGCTTCAGAGTCGTCGATGAATAGCGTTTCGGCTGCGTTGAAGCCCGTCTCGGAGAGCACTTGGCGGAAAATCGCCTCGTCGGGTTTAAGCATTTGCATCTCGTAAGACAGGAAAGTGCGCTCGAAATAGTAGTCAACCGTCTTGCCTGAGGCGGTGAAATAGTCGCTCACCGACTTCCTCCAGTGTATCGGGTTGGTGTTGCTGAGCAGCACGAGACGGTATTTCTCCTTCAATTCTGCCAGCCGTTCCAGCTTCACCACAGGTATTCCGGTGAGCAGGGCGCCCCATGCGCCGCTGATTTCGGCGTCAGTCGCCGTGCATCCGGGACACGCCCGGCGCACCTTTTCGCAAAATTCGGCAATGCCGATAGCGCCCACTTCCAGTTCGTGGAACAGGTCTTCCTGCCGGCATTCGTCAACGTATCCGGCGATGGCCCCGGCTCCGAGCCTGGCAAAGGCGTCCGTGCACCTGTGTCTGTCAAGGCCGACGAGGACACCGCCGAAATCGAATATTATATTCTTTATCATTTATTAATCACGCGCTTTATGCACCGCCATATCTCGCCAATCCACATCACGGGCGACGTGGCGGCGATGATGACGAGCCACTCTTGCAGCGACAGCGGGTCGGTACGGAACATCTTGCCGCCGAAAGTGACGATAATCCACTGTCCGCCGAGGATTATCGCGAGCACGAGCAGCAGCCCATTGTCGTGGGTGAAGGCGTGGAAGGCAGAATGGTTGGAGCCGAACGACTTGGCGTTAAACAGGTTCCAGAACTGCAGCATCACGAAAGTGGTGAAGAATATGGACAGCTCGTGTACGTGCAAGTCGCCTGCGCTCTGGTTGCAATGTATCAGGAACGCGAACAGCACGGCGAAGAACGCCAGGCCTATGATTATGATTCCCTGCGCCATTCCGCGTGTTATGATGAAGTCCGACTGCTTGCGCGGCTTGTCCTTCATGACCTCACGCGACGGAGGAAGCGACGCAAGGGCAAGCGCTGCGAACGTATCCATAATCAGGTTGACCCAAAGTATCTGGGTAACGGTGAGCGGAAGCTCGGTGCCTATTACCGAACCGCCGAGCACAAGCAGCAGCGCGGTAACGTTGACGATAAGCTGGAAGTAAAGGAAGCGCTGTATGTTGCGGTAGAGCGAGCGGCCCCACATCACGGCGTTGACGATACTTCCGAACGAGTCGTCAAGCAAAGTCATGTCGCTCGCCTCCTTGGCAACCGACGTTCCCGAGCCTAACGACAGCCCCACATGAGCGTGGTTGAGCGCCGGGGCGTCGTTGGTGCCGTCGCCGGTGACGGCCACTACCTCGCCGCGCTTCTGCAACAGGTTGACAAGTCGCTGCTTGTCGGTAGGCCGCGCACGGCTCATCACGCGCAGCTTGGCCACACGCTGGTATGCCTCGTCGTCGCTCAGGGCGGCGAAGTCGGGACCAGTTATCTGCGCCTCGGCTGGCGTTTCGGCGTTCCAAATGCCTATCTGGCGGGCTATCTCGATGGCCGTTGCCGACGTGTCGCCGGTTACTATCTTGACGTTAATTCCCGCGCTGACGCACTGTTTCACGGCGTCGGGCACGTCAAGGCGTATCGGGTCGCTGATGGCTGTTACGGCCTGGAACGTCAGTTTGGGGCCTGCGGCAACGGCAGTCATGTCGGCCTGCTCGCCGTCGGCCAGCACACGGTAGGCGAAAGCCAGCGTACGCATGGCCTGGTTCTGGTATCCGCGCAGGCGGTCGCCTATCTCCTGGCGTGCCTCGGGGGTGATGTCGCAGAACGAAGCCACAATCTCGGGCGCGCCCTTGACCATCAATATGCGTTTGCCGCCTATCTTTCCGATGGTGGCCATGTACTTTCTTTCAGTAGAGAACGGCAGCTGCGCCTCGATGTCCTCGTCCTTGCGGAGGGCGCGGTAGTCAACTCCGTTCTTCTCAAGCCACAGCAGCAGCGCGACCTCTGTCGGGTTACCAATACCCTTGCCGCCCTCTTCGTCGAGGTGGGCGGTGGTGTTCAGGGCTATTGCCGAGCGGAAAAGCGCGTCGTCAGCATCGTACTGTTTCATGTCGGCCACCTGCATTTTGTTCTGCGTAAGGGTACCCGTCTTGTCGGTGCAGATTACCGTAACGGCGCCCATTGTCTCGCAGGCGTGCAGCTTGCGCACAAGGTTATTGTTCTTCAGCATGCGCCTCATGTTGAGCGCGAGGCTCAGTGTTACGGCCATAGGCATGCCCTCGGGCACGGCCATAACTATCAGCGTTACGGCCATCATGAAGTATTGCAGCACCGTCTCGGCCATACGCAGATAGTCCGTCGACGCCCAAATGCCTTCCGAATCAAGCACTATGTCGCGGGTGAGGAATATGATGAAGGCGGCTACGGATATGCCGATACCGAACTTGCTGATGAGTTTTGCCAGCTTGTCGAGCTGCAGGTTGAGCGGCGTCTTGACAGCCGTTATCTCGGTACTTGCGCGCGACACCTTGCCAATCTCGGTCGCATCGCCCACCTCGGTAACCTGATACGTGCCGCGTCCGTTCATAACCATCGTGCTGCGCAGCACTTTCGACGAGGCGTAAGTGGCCTCGGTGTCGTTCTTCGCGGGGTCGGCATGCTTGGTGATTATCGGCTCGCCGGTGAGCGACGACTCGTCAATCTGCAGGTCGGTAGACTCTATCAGCGTACCGTCGGCGGGTATCTCGTCACCCACTTCGATGATTACGACGTCGCCCACGACGATGTCCTTGCGCGCCACTTCCACTACCTTGCCGTCACGGCGCACCTTTACGGGCGACTCTTCGCCAAGGGCGGTGAGCACGTTGAACTTCTTTGCCGCGTCCATCTCGAACCAGAAGCCGATTGTCGTGGCCAGGACGATGGCCAGGATAATGCCCACGCTCTCGATAAACTCGCCGTTGATGCAAGCCAGGGCCAGCGAGATTACCGCCGCTACGAGTAAGATTTTGATGATAGGGTCCTTGTATTTGTCAAGGTACAATTTCCATAAAGGAGTCCTCTTCGGAGGAGTTAGTGTGTTCTCGCCGTGTTCCTGGCGGCTCTTTGACACTTCGCTGTCGGTCAATCCGCGCAGATTGCTGTACAGCGGGTTAATCTCATTGCTCATTTAACAGAAAAAACGATTAAGTTAATATCGGTTGCAAATTTAATATAAATAGCCGACATAAGTCGTCGCAAACGTGCATTATCACGCATTTTTAACGTATCTTTCCATATTTTATGCGCACGCAGCCGCTCCCTGTCGCGGGCTCGGCGGGGCGCTGCCCCGGCGTTTCCGTGGCCGTGTCGCGGCCGCCTGGCTTATACCTAAATTCCTGTTGAATTACAAAAGGCCGTCTTTCATGTCGCGAAAGACGGCCTTTTGGCTTGTAATTGGCGGCCTTTCGCATTGTAAAAGGCCGTCTTTTGTATAATGATGGATGTTGTCTTGGCTGGCTTGCATGTACAAGCCGGCCACCCGGATCATACTTCCTTGCCCTTAAGCGTTGCGCTCGAGCTTTCCGTTACCATTACTCGCACGGTGTCGCCGATGTGGTGAGTGCCCTTGTCGAACACTACTACCTTGTTCTGCGAGGTACGCCCGAACAGCTGTTCGCGGCTGCGCTTGCTGAAGCCCTCTACCAGAACGTCGAACTCCTTGCCTACGTCCATGGCGTTGCGCTCGGCCGATATGCGTGTCTGCAGGCGTATCATTTCGTCGAGGCGGCGCAGTTTCACATCCTCTGGCACGTCGTCGGGCAGGTGTTTTGAGGCGTAGGTGCCGGGGCGCTCGCTGTACTTGAACATGAAGGCGGAGTCGTATCCTACCTCTTCCATTAGCGACAGCGACATGCGGTGGTCGTCCTCCGTCTCGCTGTGGTAGCCCACGAAGATGTCCGTGGTTATCGAGCAGTCGGGTATGATGCGCCGTATCGCCTCCACGCGGCCCATGTACCACTCGCGCGTGTACTTGCGGTTCATCAGTTTGAGAATGCGGTCAGAGCCGCTCTGCACGGGCAGGTGGATGTGCTTGCACACGTTGTCGTGCGAGGCAATGACGCGCAGCGTCTCGTCACTCATGTCCTTCGGGTGGCTCGTGGTGAAGCGCACGCGCATGTCGGGGAACGTCTCTGCCACGAGGGCGAGGAGCTGTGGAAAGTTGAGTGAAGCTTCCTTTTGCATTGCATTATCATCCGTCGTGTCAATACATTCGGATGTTTCATTTTTCATTTTTGGCTCTTCACTAAAATAGCTGTTCACGTTCTGCCCGAGCAGCGTTACCTCCTTGTAGCCGCGCGAGTGCAGGTCGGCCACCTCGCGGAGAATGCTCTCGGGGTCGCGGCTGCGCTCCCGTCCGCGCGTGTACGGCACGATGCAGTAGTGGCAGAAGTTGTTGCAGCCGCGCATTATGCTCACGAAGCCGCCCACATGTGTGCCGCAGATGCGCTGTGGCACTATGTCGCGGTATGTTTCCGTCGTGGATAGCTCTATGTTTATAGCCTTGAGGCCCGTCTCGGCCTGGGCAATGAGGTCGGGTAGGGTGAGGTAAGCGTCAGGCCCTGCTACTAAATCGGCATGGTGGTTATCAATAAGGTCGGCCTTGACGCGCTCAGCCATGCATCCGAGCACTCCTATTATCAGCTTCCTTCCGCCGTGCCGCATGGCGTTGAGGGCTTCAAGGCGGTTAAGTATCTTCTGCTCTGCGTTGTCGCGTACGCTGCACGTGTTGAGGAATACGGCGTCGGCCTCGCTTATGTCTTGGCACATTTCATAGTCCGCCATCTTCATTACCGAGGCCACGACCTCGCTGTCGGCCACGTTCATCTGGCAGCCGTAGGTTTCTATGTATAGTTTTTTCATTGTTCTTTTGATGATGGGAGTTATGGGAGAAATAGGCCCGATAAAGCCACGTTTATAATCTCTCGGTTATCCGTCAGTACATGTTTATCTCCTATTTTATTCTTATGGCTTCCCTCCTTACTTCTTCACTGCGTCCCTGATTATAATCCTTGCCATGTCAGCTATCAGCTTTGCGTTCTCCTTTGAGCCCAATTTTGAATCCTTGACCAGCGCTGATATGTATATCCGTCGGCCGTCGGGCAACAACACAACGCCCGCATCGTTGTCGGCAATCTTCGTGCCGTCGTCCAGCGTAAAGCCAGTACCGGTCTTGTGGGCGATGAGCATTCCCGGCTCAAGTGCCGCCTTTATTTTGTCCTGTCCGGTGGTTGTAGAGATTAGGATGTGCTTCAGCAGCGTGGCGTAAGGCTCTCCGAGAATGTTCTCTTCAAAAAGTTTCTTGAAGAGGATGGCCACTGACAGCGGCGTGGAGCAGTTGTCGTAGGAGCGCATGGGGTCGGCCTGCATCGAGATTTCGGTTTCCGACAGGCTGTAATCCGCCAGCCCTATGGCGCGCATTTCGGCGTTGACGCCCTCCATTCCGCCCGCCATCGAGATGATGATGTCGCAAGCGTTGTTGTCGCTCTCGGCAACACTGTACTGCAAAAGACTGTCGAAACGTATCGTAAAACCGCTTTCGGAATAACGCTCAAGCATTGGAGTGTACGTGTTCCTGGTAACCTGGCTTGCGTTGATACGCACCAATGTATCGGTAGGCGTGCCGCGGCGCTCCATCTGCCTCAGCGCGGCTATTGCCCCGTGCAGCTTGAAGACGCTCATCAGAGGGTAGCAATCGGCGTTGTTCACGGAGTGCTCCTTGCCGTCAACAATCCACGCCACACCCACTTTGGCAGGCTTTCCGTTGATGATGTCGGTTATTTCCTCTTCGGTTGTCTGCGCCATGCAAAATGCCGGCAGAAGAGCTGCCAGCATTGCGGTAATGAATGATCTCATCTTATTTCACTTGTGATTTGATAGGGTTTTTAACGCCCCTCATGCTCGTAAGGAATGCCTTTGCCGACCCGAACTTCAGGAACATGTCAAGCCGTATGGGCACATGGTTGGAGTCGTCGCTGACGAAGAACCGCGCAATCTCCCTCCAGCCGTCCTTCTCTTTTTCCGTGTACGACAGCTCCAGGCAGCGGTACTTCACGCCGTTGTCGGCCTTTACGGTCTTCGTCCCGAGCAGCTTGATTTTTGCCGGGTTAACGCTGTTGCCGTCGACGATGGGGAAATCAACCACATGGCCTTTCTTCCAGCTGTCAAGGTCGAAACTTCTCGCGCGCAGAAATATGTTCATCATGTCAAATACGCACTGGTCGGGAGTGAGCGAACGGCTTTTACGGCTGCCGTCCTTGTGCAGCCTGCTCTGCGTAATGCTGCACTTGCCGCCCGGGTACTTGTACCATACCTCGTCCACGGTGTAGCGCTTTCCCTCGAGCGCTCCCTTGCGGTAATAGAGCGGCTCCATGTTGAGCGACGAATAGCATAGCAGCGTGTCGCGCATTACGAATATCTTGTCCATCTTGCTGTTGCCCCTTGTTGTCAGGCTGGCGCGGTAGGCGCTCTGGCCGTTATACTTGCTCTGTACGACATACATCGACGCCGTGCCTACCTTTACCCATACGAATTTCCAGTTGAAGTACAGGTTGTACGACAGAAACTCGCCTGGCTTGAATGCCGTGTTCTTGAACGTGCACTGTGCCGATGCCGTGCCGGCTGCACATGCCATGCCCAGCAGGGCGGCTGTGAACAGGAAGAGTCTGAGATGTTTCATAATATTGTGGTTTTGAAGTTGGCGCTGTTCGGCGTGGTTCCTGGCTGTCTGCGGTACATCCGTCGGCGCTTGCCGTCGTGGCGTTACATTCCCGGATACGGTATTCCGAGCTTGCTGGCGCGCTCCTGGTTACGCCGTTTTATGGTCTTTTCCTTCTCCGGTTTCTGCTTGGTTATCTCCAAAGGCTTCTGCCGGTCGAGGCTGCGCGACATGGGGTTCCACGTCAGCGTAAGGTCCCACTTCTCCTTGCATTCTATCTTTTCGGGATAGTAATACGTGGTTTCCGCCTGTCTGTCGGCAGCGTAGTCGCCAGTGTCCCATTTACCGTTTTTGTTCGAGTCTACGTACATACGGGCGTAGTATGTGCCCGGTTTGATGTAGTAGAACTCGGCTCTGCCGTTTGTCGTGGAGGTTTCTTTCACCATCGCGTCCGACGTGTTGAGCAATTGTACGACTACGGTAGTGTCTGCCATGCCCGTTATGTCGAACATTAGCGTGGCGTAAGAGTCTTCAGTCTTTACCTTGAATCCCTGCTTGAACGGCGCGGTTGTCTTGCCATAGATGTCCGTAAAGGCCATGGTGTCGATTTCGAGGCTGTACTCTATGCCTGGCCGCCACTCTCCGAGAAGCTCGTAGGTGCGGTTGACCCCCTCCTTGGGGCGCAGCACAAAGGGCGAGCGGTACCATAACGTGTCGTACTTGGAGTAAAGATGTACACATGAAGTGTCGACCTTTGCCAATGGCGCTGGCATTTCTATGGTTATGTTCTGGTCAGGGTCGGGCTCTGAGGCGACGTTGTATTTCGGCTCGAGAAGCTCTGCCGGCATTTCCGTCTCATAGGGTTTGTCGCGCTTCTTGGCGCGTTCCTGTTTTTTCTTCCATTCCTCGTACTTGTCCTGTTTCTGCTTCATCCGCTTCTCGTATGGTTGCTTCGACAGGATGTCCATCGTGTCGGTCTGGAGGCGTAGTACGCCGAGCGTGTCGGTGGCCATGTATTTCAGCTCCATGCGCAGTGTGTCCTGGTTTACCAGCATGGTGTCGCGCAGCCAGTAGGTGATGGTGTCGCGCTTTTCTGAAAGTTCGGTTATGAAGGCGTCATGCTCATTGAAGTTGAGCCCTCTTATTTGCGGCAGCAGGCTGTCACCGTAGCTGAAGAACAGCGTGAAGTGGTCAGGCTCGTTGCGTTCCGACTTGATGAGGTAGCGGTCTGTCTGCACTTCGGTGAAGGCACGCAGCACAATGTCGTCCGGCAGGAAGTGAGTGTACGGTACACGGGCTATCGAATCGATGTGCAGCGAGTCTCTCCAGAGCGTGTCCTGGCGTATGTCCGGCTTGAAGGTCGGCGTTATTATGTCGTGAGTGAAGGCGAGTTGCTCGCTTTTCTGGTTGAAGTAATAGTTGTTGTCGGCGTCCTGGAGGGCATAGATTCTGTAGTCTCCGGGCGCGACGCCCTTTATTACGAAGTGTCCGCGGCTGTCCGTGCGCGATACGCGCAGCATTGGCTCTTTCGTGAATATTGTGTCGCTGAGGTTGTTGTACAGGCCTACGAGAATGCCCTTGATGGGCTCGAGGTTCTCGGCGTTGAGTACATATCCGGCTACCTGCATGGTGTCGATATGGTCGCCGGTGGAGAATGTGAACGTATAGTTGCCCAGGGGGTTGTTCTCGTTGTTGTCGCTTATGGCGTCGGAGAAGTCGATCGTGTATGTGGTGTTGGGCTTGAGCGAGTCTTTCAGTTCTACTTCTATCTTCTTGCCCGAGGGCTTTATCTCTGCCTGTTCTATCTGTGGTGGTGATATTACGACTTTCTCGGTGGGGTTGTCTACCTGTATGTATTCGTTGAAGTATATGTTTATTTTCTTTGCCTTGATGTTTACTCCTTGGTCGGCGGGCGACGTCCTTACTATCGCCGGTGGTGTCTCGTCGTACCATCCGCCGTCAGGCTGCCCCATTTTGGCGCACGAGCATACTATTGCAAGGACTGCGAAGAGCAGCCATTGCATGTTGTTGTAGGGCTTATGTGGCTTATTAGTCCTATTGGCCAAATCAGCCAGATTAGCCCAGTGGGCCAAATATGATTTTATTGTCCGGTCAATCTTCATTCTTGGTGTTGTTGAGCCTGAGCAGCTGTTCCATGATGTCGCGGTTGTTGTTGAGGCGTGGCACCTTGTGCTGTCCGCCCAGCTTGCCTTTAGACTTCAGCCAGTCGTTGAACAGGCCCTGGCGTGCCTTGACTATCTCAAGGTGTTGCAGCGTGATATTCTTGTACCGCTTGGCTTCGTAGTCGCTGTTGATTTCCTGGAGCTTGCGGTCGAGTATGCCGGCAAACTCTTCAATGTTGCCGGGCTCCTTGGCGAATTCTATGAGCCATTGGTGGCGGCACTTGGCCTCGCCGTCCATGAATACGGGCGCGGCGGTGTACTCGCTGACCTCGGCTCCGGTGCTGCGGCAGGCCTCGGCAAGTCCTTTCTCGGCGTTGTCGACTATCAGCTCCTCGCCGAAGGCGTTGATGAAGCTCTTTGTGCGGCCTGTGATTACGAACTTGTATGGGTTGACGGAGGTGAACCTTACGGTGTCACCTATTATATATCTCCATAGCCCGCAGGGCGTGGATATCACCATGGCGTAGTTCACTCCAGTGCTTATGCCCTCGAGGGGGAGTACCGTGGGGTTTTCTTTCCCGAACTCTTCCATGGGTATGAACTCGTACAGCACGCCGTAGTCGAGCATTAGCAGCATGGACGGGTCAGTCGGGTTGCTTTGCAGTCCGAAGAATCCTTCGCTGGCGTTGTACGTTTCCATGTAGTGCATGCGTGGCGAGGTGATGAGCTTGCGGTACTGCTCGCGGTATGGCGTGAAGGCTACTCCGCCGTGGAAGAACACCTCGATGTTGGGCCATACTTCCTCAAGGTGCGTCTTGCCCGTCAGTTCCATCACTCGCGTGAGCACGGACAGCATCCATGAGGGCACGCCGCTGAGGTTGGTCACGTTCTTGTGCATGGTCTCGCGGGCTATGCGGTCGCGCTTCACTTCGAAGTCGCTGAGCAGGGCGGTCTGTTTCTTCGGCACGCGCACGAGGTTGACCAGCGGGTTGATGTTCTCTATCAATATTGCGCTGAGGTCGCCCACGAGGCTGCCCGGCAGGTTGTAGTTGGGCGAGTGGCTGCCGCCCAGGATGAGGCCCTTGCCGTCGAACATGCGGCTTTCGGGGTTGTTGCCAAGGTAGATGGCCACGGCGTCCGTGCCTCCCTGGTAGTGTGTATGCTTGAGGCCCTCGCGGCTTACGGGTATGAACTTGCTCTTGTCGTTGGTGGTGCCTGACGACTTGGCGTACCATTTTACCACTCCCGGCCACAGCACGTCGGCTTCTCCGTGGCGCATGCGGTCGATGTAGTCCTTGAGGTCGTCGTAGGTGTTCAGGGGTACGTTGGCCGCGAAGGCGTCGTACGACTGTATGTTGCCGAACATGTAGCGGCGCCCGTATTCGGTGTACTTCGCGTTGGTTGTCAGGTAGCGCAGCATGCGCTGCTGTATCGCGGCCGCGTCGGTGGCGTACCGCTCGAGCTCTTTCAGCCTTGGCGCGAAGAAGTTTCTTGCTATGCTTGTAATGCTCATCTTGATGTTATCAGATGTTGAGAGTGCAAATTTAAGCTAAACTTTTCGAATACGGTAAGTTTTTCACGTTTTTTAGCAGATATGCGCCTCGTTTTCAATAGGTGGCCTTTCGCGCGGTAAAAGGTGCCCTTTCGCGGTCTTAAAGACGGCCTTTCGCGCGGCAGGAGGCCGCCTTTTGCGGCATGGCCCGGTTCGTGGCTTCCGCCGGGCGGCGTGCGGGCGATGGGTGGCCGGCGGCGAGGCATTGGCCACATGGGTATGAAAAGAGGGCGGGCAGGCGGTAAATGTCTTACCGCCTGCCCGCCCTTGAGACTGCGTTGAGCAGCTTATCAGTTGAGTGCGTCGTTGAGTTCGGCTCCTGCCTTGAACTTTGCCACCTTCTTGGCTGCTATCTGTATCTTCTCCTTCGTCGCGGGATTGATACCCTCGCGGGCGGGACGCTCGTTCACGCTGAACGTTCCGAAGCCTACGAGCGAAATCTTGTCGCCTGCTACGAGCGCGTCCTTAATTGCTGCAACTGTTGCGTCAAGAGCCTTCTTTGCCTCTGTCTTAGGCAGGCCTGAGCCTGCTGCTATTTTTTCAATAAGTTCTGTTTTGTTCATGATTCAGTTTATTTAAAATATTAATCGATTTAATTTGTTTCGGTACATTTTCCTCGCAAATATAGTCCATTCATTTCATTTGTCAAACAAAAAATAAAAAAAAGTGAGGAATTTAATGAAAAAAAGTTGGTAAACAAACGATTTTATGCCGGGTAACGGATATTTTTCGTACTTTTGCCACGGTTTATATAAACGCATAAAATAATTTGGATATGTTCAGAATTCCTCCGATAACAAAGAATCTGCTGATTATCAACGTCTTGATGTTCCTGGCCCTCATCGTGTTCGAGGGATGGGGCATTGACCTTAACAACGTGCTCGGACTGCACTTCTTCCTGGCGTCCGACTTCCACTTTTACCAGCTGCTGACGTACATGTTCATGCACGCCAACTTCACGCACATCCTCTTCAACATGTTCACGCTGTGGATGTTCGGCTGCGTCGTGGAGAGCGTGTGGGGCCCAAGGAAATACCTATTCTATTATATCGCGTGCGGAGTGGGCGCCGGAGTGATACAGATGATGGCGCAGTTCGGCGAGTTCTACTCGCTGATGAACAGCGCGATAGCCGGTTTCGGGCTTGACGACTTTTTGCAGGTGGCGCACGCTTACCGCTACGAGCTTAACGCCTGGACTACCGTTGGAGCCTCGGGAGCCATCTACGGCATACTGTTGGCCTTCGCCATGCTCTTCCCCGAGCAGCGCATGTTCATATTCCCCCTGCCCGTGCCGATAAAGGCCAAGTGGATGGTATGCATATTCATCGCCATCGACCTGTTCTCGGCCCTTGGCACGAGCGGCAGCAACGTGGCACACTTCGCCCACCTCGGTGGCGCCCTGTTCGGATATATAATGATAAGGTACTGGCGCAACCATCCCGGCGGAGGCAACTACGGGCGCTCGCGCGGACAGCAGTTCTTCGACCGGATGAAGGACAACTGGGAGCGGCGCACGCACAAGAAGAGCAACCGGTGGGACCGTAAGGACGAAACAAGGAGCGAGTCTGACTGGGACTACAACGCCCGCAAGAAAGCCGAGCAGGACGAGATAGACCGCATTCTCGACAAGGTGCGCCGCAGCGGATACGACAGCCTGACGGAAGAGGAGAAGCGCAAGCTCTTCGAAGGAGGAAAGTAGTTTATGAAAGGAGTTAAGGAGTTATGGAGTAAAGGAGTTAAGACAAATGGCTTGTTAAGTGAAGAGTGAAGAACTGAAAGTCAGCGTT
>NZ_JACJJG010000062.1 GCF_016899855.1 Marseilla massiliensis | reverse complement strand
CCCCACATGAGCATCGGCAACAACACCCCGGAGACGGCGCACGCCGGGAGCGGCGAACAAAAACGGCTGTGGAAAAGAAAAAAAACGGTGGGGCATGGAGGGAATGACAACGGAAGATAGTATCTTTGCTGCGATTTTGTCAGGCGGCCCCGCGGGTCCGCCTGACAAAGACCGGGAATGTAAAGTAAAGCGGCACATTTCCTGATGCGATGTCAACTATTCCAGTACCTCTATCAAGAGTGTGTAAAATAATGTAGTTTATTTAAACAAAAACTGTCAACCTATTTCAGGAAAAGACAATTGATAATCAATGGCTTTGCGAAAGACCGTATATTGCAACGCAAAAGGCCGCCTTTTAGCGTGTAAAAGGTGCCCTTTTGCGTTGCGTTTTGCCGTCTTTCGTGCGGCGGCTTGTTGTGCTACTTACTGTTGAAAGTCATTCCGAGGTTGTACATTATGAAGCTGTAGATGTCAGCCTGCTCCTCAAGCACCTTGCTCATGGGCTTTCCCGCGCCGTGTCCGGCTTCGCTTTCGATACGTATCAGTGTCGGGTTTGTTCCGTCGTTGCATTCCTGCAGTGTGGCCGCGAACTTGAACGAGTGGGCTGGGACAACGCGGTCGTCATGGTCGGCGGTGGTCACCAGCGTGGCGGGATAGCATGTGCCGGGCTTCAGGTTGTGCAGCGGTGAGTATGATTTAAGATACTCGAACATATCCTTCGAGTCCTCGCTCGTGCCGTAGTCGGGCGCCCAGTTCCATCCGATAGTGAACTTATGGTAGCGCAGCATGTCCATAACGCCTACCTCCGGAACGGCAACACGGAACAGGTCAGGGCGCTGCGTCATGCATGCCCCGACAAGCAGTCCGCCGTTAGAACCGCCCACGATGGCAATCTTCTCCTTGCTTGTGTACTTATTGTCGATGAGCCATTCGGCCGCCGCAATGAAGTCGTCAAAGACGTTCTGCTTGCGCATCTTCGTTCCTGCGAGGTGCCATTCCTCACCGTATTCGCCGCCTCCGCGCAGGTTAGCCTGGGCGTATATGCCACCATTCTCGAGGAACGGTATGCGTGTTGACGAGAAGCCGGGGTACAGACTGATGTTGAAGCCGCCGTAGCCGTATAGGTAGACGGGGTTGGAACCGTCACGTTTCAGCCCTTTCTTATACGTGATTGACATGGGAATCCTCGTTCCGTCCTTGCTCGGGTAGAATACCTGTTCGGTTATGAAGTCGTCGGCGTTGAACCCGACCTTCGGCGCGCGCAGCAGAGTGTACGTGTTATTGTCGATGTCGTACTTGTATGTCGAACTTGGGACGGTGAACGATGTGAATGTGAAGAAGCACTCCTTGTCGTTCTTGTCGCCGCTGAAGCCTACCGATCCGAGCGACGGCAGCTTGATTTCATGCTCCATGCGGCCGTCAAGTCCGTACACGTATGCATGGTTGGAGGCGTCCTTGTCGTATGTCAGCAGCAGCTTGCCGCCTATCACTTGGGCTCCTGACAGGACGGCGTCGCCCTCGGCCACGAGCTCTGTCCAGTCTTTCAGGGCCGGCCTGTCGGGCGTGGTAACCATTATCCTGTACCTTGGCGCTCCGTAATTGGTCATGATATAGATGTTACCGTCAAGCACTTCGATGGGTGAATACATGTAATCCATGTCCGTAGCCATGGCAACGAAAGGCGCGTCGGCCTTGGTCAGGTCTTTCGCGTACAGGGAGTTGCCGTTGCCCTCGCCGCTTTCGTAGAGGAATAATACGGTCTCGTCATCGTCTATACTTACCGAGTAGAAGCGTTTTGGATGGTCCTTGTTCTCGTAAACAAGTTTGTCTGCCGACTGCGGAGTGCCTATTTTGTGGTAGTATATCTTGTGGTTCTCGTTCATGTTCGAGAATTCCTTGCCCTTCTCCGGCGCGTCGTAGGCGCTGTAATAGAAACCGTCGCCATGCCATGTTGCCGACGTAAACTTGGCCCATACTATGTGGTCTTCGAGCGGTGTGCCGTCAGCCGCGTTCAGTACGTATATCTCCGTCCAGTCGGAACCGCTGCGCGAGATGGTGTAGGCTACGTATTTACCGTCGTGGGAGAAACTCGTTCCGGTAAGCGCTACGGTGCCGTCGGCCGACAGTTTGTTTGGGTCAAGGAATACGCGGGGCTCTCCTTTTAGGCTGTCCTGTACGTATAGCACGCTCTGGTTCTGCAGACCGTCGTTCCTGTAGAAGTAATACTTGCCGTGTTTCTTGAACGGAGTGCCTATCTTCTCGTAGTTGGCCACGTCGGTAAGCCGCTTGAGCAAGGCCCCACGGAACGGTATTTTGGACAGGTACTCTTGCGTAACCTTGTTCTCAGCTGCCACCCATGCCGCCGTCTGCGCACTCGTGTCGTTCTCCAGCCAGCGGTAAGGGTCGGCCACCTTGGTGCCGAAATACACGTCAACAGTGCTTACTTTGTCGGCTTTAGGATATGTAATCCTTGGCTGGCTTATCTGCGCTTGTCCCGCCATTGTCATGCCGGTCATTGATAGAATAAGAAGTTTTTTGTTCATGAAGATATATAAATGATGGATAATCGTCAGGTTATTTATGTTTTACAAATGTACGGAAAAACGTCCGGATTACAAAATTTTATTTTGTTTTACGCATAGTTTGCATTACCTTTGCACTTTCTCCGCACGTTGCGGGGATGTTAATCGTTTAAATTAACTATATGTACAAAACAGTTTTCAACAAGCGCGAGAGCTTCAAGTTCAAGCACTTCAGCCGTAAGGGATACGCACTTTTCGCGTGTCTTGGCCGTGAAGTGATTGTCGGGACGCTGAGCGTTGCCACGCTGACCTACGCCAAGGCTGACGGAGTAAGCGTGCGCACGGACATCGCAGAGGCAGGCATTGCCGACACGACACGCGTCATGACGCTCGACGAAGTGGACGTTACAGCCTCGCGCGCGCCGCTGGCGGGAGGCCGGGTGCCGAGAATTGTAACTGTGCTTGGCCGCGACGAGATTGCCGCCGCGCCGGCGCAAAGTGTTAATGACCTGCTTAAATATGCCGTAGGGGTGGATGTCCGCCAGCGCGGACCGATAGGAGCGCAGACCGACATCGGCATACGTGGCGGAACGAGCGAGCATATCGCCATACTCCTGAACGGCGTGAACATCTGCGATCCGCAGACCGGGCATAATGCGTTTGACCTGCCCGTGGACATCAGCGACATCGAAAGGATAGAGGTAGTAGAGGGCCCGGCGGGGCGTATTTACGGCACGTCGTCATTGCTCGGGGCGGTAAACATCGTGACAAAGGCTGCTGATGCAAGCTCAATTGAGGCCCGTGCGGAGGGCGGTTCGTTCGGATATGCCGACGCGGGGGCACGTCTTGGCTTGGCAACGGGCAAGTGGAGCAACTCCATTAGTGGCGGATACACCCGCAGCGACGGCTACCTGCGCAGCAAGTCGGGCAGCCTTAATGCCGACTACAGCGGCGGACGGGCGTTCTACCAGGGCCGTTACGGCGACGGGAGCGTAGCTTTAGACTGGCACGCGGGCGTCAGCACGAAAGGGTGGGGCAGCAACACGTTCTACAGTACGTTGTCCGACGAGCAGTACGAGCATACAACTAAATATTTTACAGCCGTCAAGGCTGAGACGAAAGGAGGGTGGTTCCACTTCCTTCCGTCAGTTTACTGGAACCGGTTTAATGACCGTTACGAGTTTTACCGCGGCGCGCCCGACAGCTCGCCGTTCAACTATCACCGCACGGACGTGATAGGACTGAACCTTAACAGCTGGTTCGACTGGACGCTGGGGCGCACCGCTTTCGGCGCTGAAGTACGCAACGAGGACATCATTTCGACAACCCTCGGCGAACCGCTAAGCTCTCCAAAGCCTATACACGGCACCGACCGTGAATATACCTGCGGCCTTAACCGTACCAACATCAGCCTCTATCTTGAGCACAACGTGGTGTGGCGGCGCCTTACGGTGTCGGCTGGCTTCACCGCGGTGAGGAACACATGGAGCGAAATGCCTTTCAAGATTTACCCCGGAATAGACGCAAGCTACGCACTTACGACGGCGCTCAAGGCATACGCATCGTTCAACATGTCGCTCCGTATGCCGTCGTTCACCGAGCTGTATTACTCGGTTGACGGCCACAAGGCCGACAAGCACCTCAAGCCCGAGGAGATGTCGGCCGTAGAGGGCGGGCTGAGATACTCGGCGGGAGGCGTCAGCGCCACGCTGTCGGTATATCGCCATTGGGGCAAGAACATGATAGACTGGATTATGGATAGCATACAAGCTGACGAGCAGACAAGTAGACAAGGGGCTGACATGGCGTCAGGGAGTGATGCAAATCTCCTTGTCAACTCGTCTGCTCGTAGCTCGTCACTGTATCAGGTGTGGACATCTGTCAACCACGCGCGCATAAAATCCACCGGCATAGAGGCCAGCGTGGCTCTCGACTTCCGCCGACTGCTGCCCGTACAGCGCCTGTTGCGCTCGTTTGACGTGGCTTATTCGTACATAGACCAGAGCCAGCGGCGCGAGGAGAGCATACAGTCGATGTACGCCCTCGAGTACCTTCGCCACAAGGTTGTGGCCCGTTTGGGTATTGACATACTGCCGAGCCTTGCGCTGGACGTGAACTACCGTTTCCAGGAACGTGTGGGCGGATACACCGATACAGACGGGGTTGACCGCAGATACAAGCCATATTCGCTTGTTGAGGCCCGCCTGGCATGGAACTGTCGGCAGTATTCGCTGTATGTTGAGGCCAACAACCTCTTCAACACAGACTACGTTGACTACGGCAACGTGCCGCAACCCGGACTGTGGGTGATGGCCGGAGCAAAATTGAATTTCAGATTGTAACTAAACGGGCGGCCGTACTTACGGTTTCAAACGGCCGCAACCCGCCATGCAAAAGACGGTCTTTGGCATTGCCAAAGACCGTCTTTCGTTGTGTAAAAGGCCGTCTTTTGCAATGCCGAAGGCGCTCTTTTAAAACCGTAAGCATGGTCCTTAAAAATGCCGCCAATGCTTGCGCGTGATAAAAAGAATTGTTATATTTGCACGGAACAGTTAACATAATACATATAACTCCTTGCCGCCATGAAAAAAGTTGACAGAATTTTATATAACATGTACTTTGCGCTTTACCTCGTGATAATAGCGCTCGGCAGTCGGAAGTTGTATCCCGTATTAAGTCAACGGCTTGTGGATTTGCTTGATACCGTGGTTGCCGTGGTGTTCGGGCTGTACTTCCTCTATCGCTGGCTGACGCGTTACAGGGGCGACAAGGCGGCTTCGCAGGATTGCGTTTTCCTGGTTATATTCAGCCTTGTGACAATAATTATCTGTAATTTTCTGTAATCGGGCAACGGCATTTGTTGCCGTGCCCGTGTGCGGATGCAATAAAGGGATGAGCCTGCCGTGGTTCATCCCTTTATTGTTTATCGCTTCAGCTTGAATGAGTTTTCTATGCTTTGCACCTCGCTGCAGAACATCTTGTCTATCTTCAGCCTGTTCTCCACCTGCGTGCAACTGTGTATTACTGTAGAATGGTCGCGCCCCCCGACAAGCTTTCCTATCCTCGAGGCCGGAATTTTGGTGTACTTCTGGGCCAGGTACATCGAAACTTGCCGCGCCACTACATAGTCGCGCTTGCGGCTTCGGCTCATTACGGCCGTTGTGCTGACGTTGAAGTGGTTGCACACCGAGTCGAGAATGTCGTCCATTGTCAGTGGCTCGTTGTCTATCTTGACGGCCCGCTTGATTACCCTTTCGGCCAGTCGCATGTCTATCTTGCAGTTGTACACCACGGAGAAGGCCAGCAATGAGTTAATTACTCCTTCAAGGTCGCGTACGCTTCCGTTGGCAGTCTGCGCGATGAAGGCCACCACCTCTTCGGGTATATGCAGGCCGTCGCGCTTGATTTTGCTGTTAAGAATGTCGACGCAGAGTTGTATGTTAGGCTTCTCCAGCTCAGCTATGAGTCCGCAGCTGAAGCGTGTCAGCAGGCGGTCGCTCATGCCCTGAAGGTCAACCGGCGGCCGGTCGCACGCAAGTATTATGCGCTTGCCGTTGCGGAATAGGTGGTTGAAGATGTGGAAGAACGTCTCCTGTGTCTTCGTTGCCGACACCCACTCCTGTATGTCGTCGACAATGAGCATGTCGATGGTCTGGTAGAAGTTGATGAAGTCGTTGGTACAGTTCTTCAGCACGGCGTCGGTGTATTGCACCTGGAACAGCCTTGCGCTGACGTACAGCACCCTTTTCTGCGGATACAGCTCCTTGGTGCGTACGCCGATGGCGTTGATGAGGTGGGTCTTTCCACATCCTGACGGGCCGTAAATGAACATCGGGTTGAACTGTGTGGTTCTCGGATGTTCGGCAATTGACAGTCCGACCGAGCGCGGCAGCTTGTTGCTGTCGCCCTCGATGTAATTGGCGAACGTGTGGCGAGGGTCCAGTTGCGAGTCGATGTCCTGTGGTTTTGCGGCATCGAGTACTGTCGGTGTCTTGTTGGCATGCTCCCTCTTGGCGGCAGACTTGTCGATGTCTGCCACTGGTTCGGGCTCAACTTCCTGGGTCAGCTTGTGCGTCTTGTCCACCATTATGCGGTAGTTCAGGCGCAGGCCGGTGCCGAAATATTTTGTCAGCACTTTATTGAGCAGGCCCACGTAGTTGCCCTCAAGGTATTCAACGAAGAAGTTGCTGGGCACCTGTAGGATAAGTGTCCGCGTGGCTTCGTTGAACGATTCAAACATTATGGGCTTGAACCATGTGTTAAACTGCTGCTCGGAGACATTGCTCTTTATAAGCAAGAGACAGCTGTCCCAAAGTGCGTTTGGGTTAGTACTCATGTTAGGATGTGATTATATGTATATGTCTTCCGACGTCTTTTTAAGCGAATGCAAATTTCGCAAAAAATATTGAAACGGGCAAATGATGTTTTTTGTTGCCGAGATAGGGCATGTGCGTAAATGTCAGTTACAGGGCACTTTATGGAAAATCGTGTCATACGAATGTAATATTTGCTGTTGCGTATATGCAAGTGTTTGTAAAACAGTGCTTTACGAGCTTTGTAACGATTGGAGGCTACCGGCTGTATTACTTTAGGCTTCGCGCCAGAAGACGGTATGTATTAGCGCTTTGCGTGTGGTATGTATATAATTCGGATACTTGTGTGTTATTTAGATGATTTTTAAATTAGGCTTGCCTTGGTTTATTTTTCCCGTCGTTTGTCATGCCGCTTGCCGTTGGTGCCGTGGCGGCAAGTTGGTTGCCGTTATGCGGGAGGCGGCGTTTTGCTGTGTGAAAGGCCGCCAATCGGGACGCAAAAGGCCGTCTTTCACACGATGAAAGACGGCCTTTTGTAATGTCTTGTATATCAACCTGTTATGCAGGTGGCAGCTTATTTGTCCTTTCTTCCGAACAAGGAGAAGTGGACGTAGCGTTTCGGGTGGGCCTTGAGGTCGATTAGCAGTGAGTCGGCCGAACGCATTGTGTTGTTCAAGTTGTCGTATAATGTCGGGTCATGCATGAGCTTGCCCAGCGTGCCGGTTGTATTGTTAAGCTGTTCGGTGAAGCGTTCCATGTTGTCGAGGGTTTCGTCCACTCGTGCCATAGTTCCCGCTACGTCAATCTTATTTACGTTCTTTGCCAGCGTGTTGGCGTTGTACAGCAGGCTGTCGGTATTGTTGAGCATGCCCGGCACGCTCTTTTCGAGATGTGCCACTATGTTGTTCAGGCGTTTTGTGGTGACGGTCAGCTCGCCCGTAACAGTCTCGGTGTTTTGTAGCGACCTTGCTATGGCCGGGTTGGCGAGCAGCGTGTTTACGGTCGTGAGTATGGAGTCTATTTTAGGAAGGATTTGCATGACGGTGGGTATCATGCCCTTCATCTGTCCGAAGGCTCCGTCGTTGATTCCTCCCTGTATTGTCTCTCCCGGCATGACGCGCTCTCGCGGGTTGTTGGCGAGCAGCAGGTTCACTTTTACGTTGCCGAGCATGTCGCTTACTATTTCGGCACTGCTGCCCTTGGGTATGCGCAGTTGTTCGTCGATACTTGCCTCTACGACTATGCCCCCGCGTTTATTGTAGTCGTAATTTATGCTTTTCACTACGCCAACCTGGTATCCGTCGGCATATATCGGGCTTGACGACGCAAGTCCGCTGATGTCGGTAAATGATATGTAGTACTTGCTGTCGGACTCGAACAGGTTGAGGCCTTTCAGGTAATTCATGCCGAAAAACAGTATTACCAGGCCGCATACGGCCACTAAGGCTATCTTGACTTCCTTGTTAAAAAACTTCATATTTCACTCTATTTGTTTGATTTAAACTCACGTATTGCTTGGTTGACGTTTATCTTTTCGCCGTTTTTGAAGGCTATAATGAATGCCTCGGGAAATTTGTCGAGTATGGACTTACGCAGGCGATAAACCTCGTTGTAGTCGGCAGAGGCGCCATAGGTGTATTTGTACAGGCCGCCTTCCTTGTATGAGTCAATGCCGTCAAGCCCCTTGAAGCTACCGTCAGACGGCGGTAAATCTCTGCTGCTGGCCAGAATCTGAACCTTAAACACGGGTCTTCCGTTATCGTCGTCGTCTTTGTCCTTGGCGGTTTTGTCCTGCTTCTCTTCCTTGTCGTCATCGTCTTCTTTGTCGGCCGTATTGCTCTTCGTGTCCCGTTTTGCGGGGGCTTTGCCCGTTTCCTTTTTTTCCCTGCCGTCGCTTTCGGCGTCGTCATCATCCGGAACGATTGACGGAACATTGATATTCTTCCGCTTGTTCGACTTGTACGGCACGGTGATGTCCTTGTCGTATTTTTCCTTATACTTCACGAATGCCTCGAATATTCCGCGTCCCATCTTGTCGATGTTGGACTTGTTGTTGAGGAATTGCTCCTCGTCGGGTGTCGTTATGAAGCCCAACTCGATGAGGCAAGCCGGCATGGAAGTCTCACGGAGCACCAGGAATACGTCTTGCTTTACGCCTTTGTTCTGTCGTTTTGCTATCGAGCAAACGCTGTTTTGCACGTATTTGGCCAGTTCTACGCTACGTGACATGTTCTTGTCGTGCATGAACTCGAACATAATGTTGCTCTCCGGAGAGTTGGGGTCGTAGCCTTCGTAATGCAGTTGGTAGTCTTCCTCTATCATGATTACCGAGTTCTCGCGCTTTGCCGCGCTGAGTTTCTCGTCCGAACGGCGCATACCCATGGTGTATGTCTCGAGTCCACGGGCGATGTGTCCTTTCGGTAGGGCGTTGGTGTGGATGGAGATGAATACGTCGGCCTTGTTCTTGTTTGCTATGCTGGCACGTTTGTGCAACGGTACAAACACGTCAGTCTTGCGGGTGTAGATAACCTTTACGTCGGGACATTCGCGCTCGACGTATCGCCCGAAGGCTAAAGCTACGTTGAGGTTGATGTTCTTTTCGTATGAGAAAGCTCCTTTCGCGCCTGCGTCATGACCGCCGTGGCCGGCGTCGATGACAAGCGTGAAGCGCTTGTCCGCACCGAAAGTTACGGTAGCGAAAGAAACAAGTATGAGTAAAACGAATATAACCTTTTTGCCCATGAGTGTTCGTTTACGGTTGCAAAGGTAGTTATTTATGCATAAAAAACTGCAATCTTTCAAAAAGTTTTATCATTTATTAAGTGTAGTTCAACCGCCGCTCCGTCTGAATCCGCGCCCATCGGGGGATTGGTTTTCTCTACTGTTATGTCGAGACTTTCGATCATCGGCATTCTGTTGAAAATGCTTCGACCGATCCTGCCCGCCAGATGTTCAAGCAGGCAGGATGGCGTAAGCATCTCCTTATTTATGATTTCAAAAATCTCTGCGTAGTTGATTGTGTCGTCAACGTTGTCGCTTTCCAGTGCCTTGTCAAACAAGTATTTGGCCCGTACGCTCACGATGAACTCGCCGCCCGTGGCCCGTTCTTGCGGCAGGACGCCGTGCCTGGCGTGGAAGCGCAGCCTGTTGAGGCTGATGTAACTTGAGGAGAGTTTCATAATCATGGTTTTGGCTTACACCAACCCTTCCTTTCCCGGTTTGCCGGTGATTGCATTACGGATGAAAATGTGCTTAAAAAGACTGGTTTGACAAATATATAACCAGTGTTCCGTATTGCTTCTCCGGCATTCAGGGTATGGCTGGATTGGTGTAAGTCGGTTAGCTGTTATCCGCACCTTGAGGCCCCGCAGTTCTTGCATATCAGGCAACCTTCCTGATATACCAAGCTTTCATGTCCGCATACAGGGCATTTCTGGCCTTTTGCTTCAGTGCCGTCGGTTACGTATTTCTTGAGCGCACGCTCAACACCGTTCTTCCATGTGTTGATACTTTCGCTCTTGAGCTGGAGTGAGCTGACAAGTTTTATTACATGCTCGATAGGCATGCGGTAGCGTAATACGCCTGATATAAGTTTGGCGTAGTTCCAGTATTCAGGGTTGAACTTTTCGCTCAGGCCTTCTACCGTGGTCTTGTAACCACGCTTGTTCTCGAACTGGAAGTCGTAGCGGTGGCTGCCGTCTTCGTTCGTTTGCTTGATAACCTTGCCTTTGGTGACGGTCTTCGGTAATACGATACCTTCTTCGTCGTCTTGCAGACCGGTGAAAATCTCGTATGGATAGCCGTCAAGCAGACCTACGAAAGCGACCCATTTCTCCTTGTTGTTCTGGAAGCGTACCACGTCGCATTCAAGTTCCTTGGGCCTTACCTCTGTAACTTCGGGGTGGCGGCACGGCGGCAGCTGCTGTTGCGACAGGTCTGTGTCGCCGCTCTTCTTCTTTTTCTTGTCTACCGAAATCATCACGCCTGAACGTGACCCGTCGCGGTAAACGGTGCAGCCTTTGCAGCCTGACTTCCATGCTTCGATGTACAAGCGGTTGACGAGGGCTTCGTCAACGTTGTTCGGAAGATTGATAGTTACGCTGATACTGTGGTCGACCCATTTTTGTATCGCTCCTTGCATGCGCACCTTCATCAGCCAGTCTACATCGTTGGCTGTGGCTTTATAATAAGGTGATTTCGCTATCAGGTCGTCTATTTCTTCCTGGGTGTACCTCTTTTCCGTGTCAAAGCCGTTGACATTCATCCATTCGATGAACTTGCGGTGGTAAACGATGTATTCCTCGAACGAGTCGCCTACTTCGTCAACGAAGTCTACATGTACGTCGGCATCGTTGGGGTTGACCTTGCGGCGGCGTTTGTACACGGGCATGAACACTGGCTCAATGCCGCTTGTTGTCTGTGTCATGAGGCTTGTCGTACCGGTAGGAGCAATGGTTAGGCAGGCAATGTTGCGCCTTCCGTATTTTGCCATGTCCTCATAAAGTTGCGGGTCTGCTTCCTTTATGCGGTTGATGAAAGGATTGTTCTCTTCCCTTTTCGTGTCGTAGATGGCGAAAGCGCCGCGCTCTTGTGCCATCGTGACTGATGAGCGGTAGGCCGCGAGGGCAAGCGTCTTGTGTACTTCTACGGAGAAGTCGGTGGCCTCTTGTGTGCCGTAGCGCAGGCCCATGGCTGCTATCATGTCGCCCTCGGCCGTGATGCCCACGCCCGTGCGGCGCCCGAGTCCGCTCTTGTATTTGATCTTTTCCCACAGGTGGTATTCGGTGCTTTTTACCTCGTCGCTTTGTGGGTCGTTCTTGATTTTCTCCATTATGAGGTCGATTTTCTCGAGCTCCATGTCCACGATGTCGTCCATGATGCGTTGCGCAATGCCAACGTGTTTGCGGAACAGCTCGTAGTCGAAGTATGCCTTGTCAGTGAACGGGTTTACTACGTACGAGTAAAGGTTGATTGACAGCAGGCGGCAAGAGTCGTAGGGACAGAGCGGTATCTCTCCGCAGGGATTGGTTGACACGGTGCGGAATCCGAGGTCGGCGTAGCAGTCGGGTATGCTTTCGCGTATGATCGTGTCCCAGAACAATACTCCGGGCTCGGCGCTTTTCCATGCGTTGTGCACAATCTTCTCCCAAAGCTTGCGCGCGCTGATGGCGTTCTTGGTCTTCGGGTTGTTGCTGTAAATGGGGAATTGTTGTATGTATTCCCTGTCGTCGATGGCGCAGCGCATGAACTCGTCGTCTATCTTTACCGATACGTTGGCGCCGGTGATTTTGCCTTCGGTCATTTTCGCGTCGATGAAGGCCTCGCTGTCAGGGTGCTTTATGCTTACCGACAGCATTAGCGCTCCGCGCCTTCCGTCTTGCGCGACCTCGCGTGTTGAGTTGCTGTACCGCTCCATGAACGGTACCAATCCTGTCGACGTGAGTGCCGAATTGTTGACCGGTGAGCCTTTCGGGCGCAAGTGTGACAGGTCGTGGCCCACTCCTCCGCGGCGCTTCATCAGCTGCACCTGCTCTTCGTCTATGCGCATGATGGCGCCGTAAGAGTCGGCATCGCCGTCAAGGCCGATGACGAAACAGTTGGACAATGAGGCTACCTGATAGTTGTTGCCGATACCGGTCATCGGGCTGCCGGCTGGTACTATATACTTGAAGTGGTCGAGAAGTTCGAATACTTCTTCGGCGCTCAGGGGGTTTTTGTACTTCTTTTCAATTCTCGCCACCTCGTTGGCTATGCGCCAGTGCATGTCGGCGGGAGATTTCTCGAAGATGTTACCGTAGCTGTCTTTCAGCGCGTATTTGTTGACCCACACCCTTGCGGCGAGTTCGTCGCCGTCAAAATAGGCCAAGGAAGCACGGCATGCTTCTTCGAAGGAGTAAGTTTTTTTATTTTCCATTTATGACAGAGATGATTATTTTGTGCAAAGCTACGAACATTTTTTGATATAAAGAAATACTTTTCGGATAATTTCAGAATAATTTTTCGACGTAAAGTTTTCCAAAAAAGAAAACTTTTATGCCTAAATTTTGCAACTTCTTGATAGATAGCACAATTGTCGATTTAGGTGAAAGTCAAGGTTCATTCGGCTTGAGCTTTATGCTTAATATTGATGGTTTTGCGTCATATTGTAATTGTGTCTCCGGTTTGTTGATAGCCGTTTGGCGGTTTCCTGAAAAACGCTCGCAGGCGCAGCCGCCGTGATTTTATGGCGTCCGTCATGGCATGGGGTAATTGGTCATGGCCGCATCCCCGGCCCTTGTCTTGGTTGGTTGCCGTACGTGTGTTTCCAACTCATGGCCTTTCGCGTTGCGATTTTCCGTCTTTTGCAGTCTGATTGACGGCCTTTTGGAAGACAAAAGGCCACGTATTGTAAAGCGCTTAATTATAATAAGGTTAACAATAAACAAACAACAGTAAAAACAAAGGTTATGGCAACAGTTAGAATCAAGTTCCGCCCATCGTCGGCGGAGGGCAAGGAGGGTGTGTTGTTTTTTCAAGTTATTCACCGCAGGACGGTAAGGTTGGTCAACACGGGTTGCCATATACATCCTGTAGAGTGGGACGGCGTGGCCTCGTCCGTACGCAAGGTGGGTGACGGCAAGCGTCAGGCCTGGCTTGACGTGGTGGCGTACAGGCTGAAATGGGGCGTCGGGCAGTTAACGAGGATAATAGCCGCGAAGGAAGCGGAGAAGGCTGAATATTCCGTTGACGACGTTGTTGCTGAATACGGCAGGCTGCCCGAGTGCCAGACGTTTTTCGGCTTCGTGCGCGGCATGATAGTAAGCAAGACCATGGCAAGGAGGATAGGCACGGCAAAGACTTACAGCGACGCACTGTCAAGTTTCTCTTCTTTTCGCGGCGGTGCGGACATTACGTTCGACGCCTTGGACTGCGACATTATATCCAGATATGAGTCGTGGCTTAAAGCCAAAGGGCTGAAACGGAACACTTCGTCGTGCTATCTCAGGACGTTACGTACGCTTTACCTTAAGGCTGTGGACATGGGGCTGACCTCCGACAATGATATATTCCGCCACGTCTTCACGGGGTTTGCCAAGACCACCAAACGGGCCTTGCCTGTTGAGGCGATAAAGGCAATAAGGATGGTAGAGCTGAAGGAAGGCTCGGCGCTTGCCTTTGCGCGCGACATATTCATGCTAAGCCTGTATCTTCAGGGCATGTCCTTCGTTGACATGGCATACCTGAAAAAGTCAGACATCAGGAACGGACTGCTGCAATACTCGCGCATGAAGACGGGGCAGACACTTTCGATAAGCTGGGAAAAACCCATGCATGACATCGTGGAAACGTATTCATGCCTTACCGAAAACAGTCCGTACCTACTGCCTATAATAACGAAACTTGACGGTACGGAACGCCGGCAGTACGAAAAGGCTGAGCATAACGTCAACCGCAACTTGAAGAAAGTAGGCGAAATGGCCGGACTTCATATACCGCTAACAACTTACGTGGCCCGCCATTCGTGGGCTTCGATAATGCGGGACATGGGCAACGACATATCCATAGTAAGCAAAGGACTGGGACACGAGGACATCAAGACGACCCAAATCTATCTCTCGACCATAGACACCGCAGTGGTCATGAAGGCCAACAGAAAACTGCTTGGCTGCATTTTGAAGTGAATCAGGCCCGTCACTTTCGTCCGTTTTCACCGTTCATGGAAACTGTTTGCAACGCAAATGGCGGCGTAAGTCCTGCCGTTTACGTAATATTTATAAAAATAAAAGAAGGTATGAAAGATTATCGAACTTTCAAAGAGGATTTTCTAAAACTTGTAGAGTTTGCAGAGTGGTATAAAGATTACATTGCATAGACCTTAAAACTTACCCCTAAATTATAGGCAAACGCTTCCAGTAGCATTTTTTGTAAGGGATGGAGTTGTAACATATTGGCAAGTAGGGGGATGTATGTCTTCCTACCCCCGTATCCCTGCTTATAATGCCTCCTTAAGAAAGAGGGGGTATGTCTTCAATCCAAGTGTTCCGTATTCTCTCAAAATTTTCTATAGAATTTTAGATGAACTTATCAAACTTGATAAACTTTCCAAATTAAGATATATTTATTATATATAATAACAACATAAACATAAAACGATGAAAAGAAAGTACAGAGAATTATCAGATGAAACAAAACAGAAAATAAGTCAAAGCATGAAAGGAAGAAGCAAATCTTTCACCCACAAAGAAGCCATTAGCAATGGACTTAAGGATTATTGGAAAACCATACCCAACAAACCGACTACAAATAATATGGTAGGCTAAGAACCTACCTTAAATATCACCACTTCTCAAGGTGACAAAACTTGCAATACTGCAAGACTAAATAAAATGTATATACGTTTTTAAATGCTCAAATTTGATAAACTGAAATTAGTAACAAAGATTGATTACATCAGAGATATAGATTATAGCAAATTTATATTGAACAGCAAAGAGGATAGTATCCTTTATTATAAATATCAGCAAGAAAGACCTTTCTATCTCTTAGTAATGGTGAACTATCAACACAATGAGCTGGTATTAGAATTTACGGGAAAAATTCTTTTAGACAATTACACAAACCTTATCGACATATACACGGCTAAGGACTGTTTGTCACAAATCAACAGATTAGGTATTTGCCATTTGAATGTAGAGTCTATTATGACAGATTCTAATGTTGTGAAATGCGATATTACCAAAGATATAGAGTGCGGCTTAATGCAGGACATCATTACCAATGTAAGGCAAAACCTATCCAATTACATGAAATGGGTAACAAAACCATATCGGAAAGAAGGTATAACAATAGAAAACGTAGTAACGACTCCAAGATATAAGAAACGCCTAATCGTATACGATAAGGCAAAAGAACTACAATCGGCAAATAACCGATACTTTCTGAATGCTGTATCAAATCCCAACGAAATACTTTCGTACTTCAACGGCAAGACACGCTTTGAACTAAATATCAACACCATGGATCAAATCAGAAACCTTTTGAACATTCCAAACAACAATTTATTAGCGGTATTGACCTCAAAGGCAAACCCTATCCTATCCGTTATTGATGAAGCCATAAAATATAATGATTGCCAACATAGGACTATGACATTAAGAGACTACGAGCATTGTTTGTTACTCAAAGAATGTAATTATACGTAAGTTCGGTATAATAATCTTATGCAATAAGCCTGCTTTTATCAATGATGTCAATATTGAGTGACGGTTTCTTAGGAAGCAGGTTGTATGCGATAAGCCCTGCAATCAGGTTGGAAACAAAACCGTCAATGCTGCGGTGCCTGGTATGTTCAATGTAGCATACATTCTTGAGTTCGTCGTTGACGGTTTCAATGAGCGCCCTTTTCCGCAGCAGGATTTTGTCGTGCAGGTCCATGAGCGAGTT
>NZ_JACJJG010000061.1 GCF_016899855.1 Marseilla massiliensis | reverse complement strand
GCCTCCGTCTCCAAACGCGAGTACGCAAGCGCCTTCTCCAACTCGCGCACGCGCTTGCGCAGGGCCGCGTTCTCATCCTTGTAATCTTCCTTGCTGCGTCTTGCCATGTCGTCGTATTCTTCTTCCAACGGCAAAGATAAGGTTTTCTCCCCATACTTTGACTGCCATGACGACAATAACGTCGGATTACACAGGCCATACTTCTTTGCACACTTGCGCTTGCTCATGCCTGACGAGTAATAGTCACGAAGGACGCTCAATTTGAACTCCTCGCTGTACTTTGTTGGATTCTTTCGCATTGTTTTACACATTTTTTATTGTTCATAAATGTGTCAACTTTTGCCAGGACAAGACACCCCGCCACGCCGCGGGCCGTGACCAACCACACAAAGCGCATTCGCATAAACATTTACTAACTAAAAACAATTGATAATGAAGAAGATTTTAGTATCATGCATGATGGCATTCATCAGCATGGCAGCCCTCGCGCAAGGCGGAGGCAAGTATTCGGAAAAAGTAGTGTTCCAGAATGACGACGTAATCTTCCGCCAGATTGACGAGCACACCTGGGAGGGTAACGGCCACCTGATGGCCAACGAAACGGTGTACATCGTCGAGGGAAACGACAAGGCGGTGCTAATCGACGCCGGAACAAACATACCCGGACTCAGGAAAATAGCCGAGGGGGATAACCTCTAAACCGCTGACGCTCATCGTCACGCACGTACACCCCGACCACACGGGAGCGGCCATCAACGACTTCCCCTACCTGTACATGAACGCGGCCGACATGGTAGGCGTGCCGGAGTTCATGCCCGAATACAAGGGCGAAAAGAGGTTCCTCAAGGACGGACAGGTAATCGACCTCGGCGGCAGGCAGCTCGAAGTAGTGTTCACTCCCGGCCACACGCCCGGCTCGACCACGTTCGTCGACAAGGAGAACGGCTACGGCTTCAGCGGCGACTCGTTCGGCTCGGGCAACCTGCTGGTGTTCACCACGCTCAGGACTGAGGTGGGCACATGCAACCTCATGTCGGCATACATGGGCAAATATGGTATCAACAAGCTATACCCCGGCCACTACTACGGCGTCAACGCCGAGACAAAGAAGCGCGTGGAGGACATCGGCACGCTGTGCTCGGACGTGCTCACGGGCAAGCGCAAGGGCGAAAAGGCCGACAAGCCGACGCTCGACCTTGACCTCGTAGTGACCGACTTCGGCGCCAACGTACGCTTCAACAACAACGCGATAAAATAATACCAAAGAAAAACAAAGCGAACAAAAGAAATGGACAAAGGACGAAAACTGATGATAACGGCTGCCATCATGGCAAGCCTGGCTCCCGCCATGGCACAGAACGAGATAAAGAAAGACTCGGTGCCCAACACCAAGGAGGTGGAGAACCGCAACGTAATGCTAAACGCCTCGGCCGACAACCAGCCAAGACAAGTGTCAATCGGACTGCCATCGGAGCTGTCAGCCACAATATACGAGGACGGCACGCTCGTATCGTGAACGTGGTGGCCAATGCTCCCCTACTACTATTGGGCGGCAAGCCCCGTCTACTCGCACGTGGGAATGAAGTCGCTCAGCGAGAACGCCATAACCAACGGCACGGTGAACTACATCATCGACTCGTGGACCAAGGAAGGAGGTGACAAGTTCGAGGGCAACGCCCTGTACAACACAAACATCTTCGGACTGCAACGCTTCAACGTGTCAGCGTCAGGACCGATAGCCAAGGGATGGAGCTTCACCGCCGGAGCGTACACCAACCTTGACCCGAGCACGAACAAGCTGGCCGACACAAAATGGCAGAACGACATGAAGCAGTTTAAGTTCGGCATTACCAAGAGGTTCAACAACAACCGAGGCAAGATAAGCCTGTTCTACAAGTACAACTTCACACGCAACGCCACCGACGGCACAGCGCCGTTCATTTTCGTGGGCGACGGTAGCGTAAAGGAGTACAACGGGTTCGACATGGGCCGCGACGGATTCCTGCCCGCCAACAGCCAGATAATCTACTACGACGCCGCCACGGGCAGGATGACCAGCGTACAGCGCGACATGGGCATGACGGCGCTTAGCAACGACGTCAACCTCAAGTTCGACTACGACCTCACAAGGAACATGCACCTGAGGTTCATGACCAAGTACCACTACGCCAACGTACACTACCTGGGCCTCTCGGCGGCGGGCATAGGACTGGCCGACGAGAACAGCGGGTACACATACGCCTACGACACGTACAGCCACCAGGACGGAGAGCTCTTCACGGGCAACTACGCCACACGCTACCTTCAGCGTGAGGTGGCCCACGAGAGGTCATGGTTCAACACGGCCGAGCTGACAGGCACGAGCAGCGACAAGCGCCACAGCTGGCGCGTGGGGCTTAACGTATGGTGGATGATGCCCGACATGATCAACAGCACCGGACTGTACGCGCACACCGTCGAGGCAGACCCCGTATGGCTGAAGCTGAACGGACAGCAGGGCGCCGGCCTCAACACAGGCGCCGAATACTATGACGCCCACGAGCTGAAGACCGCCCTCTACCTCTCCGACGACTGGCAGATAAACAACCGCTGGTGGCTGTCGGCAGGCCTACGCCTCGAGTACTACAAGTTAGGCGGCCGCAACGCCATGACCAACGACGAGCCGGGCGGCACCGACATCAAGTATCCCGAGAACGCCCGCACGCCGCAGTGGAGCATCCTGAACGCCACGAAGACCGGCTTCAGCTACGACTACTTCAACCCCGCCGCACAGCTTAACCTGCGCTATACAATAACCCAAGGCTTCGGACTGCTGGCCGAGGGAGTGTTCGCCTCGACGGCATCAGGCCCCGGAATGTTCGCCGGCACCACCCTGCCCAACACCGACCAAAGCAATACGGTGTTCGCCCGTGCCGGACTGTTCTGGAACAACTCATGGATAAAGCTCGTGTCACAATTCACGTACATCATGAAGACCAACTACCAGGCACGCAGCCAATTCACCAACCCCAACAACGCGGCAGAGGTGATAACGGTGCCCGTATCTTATGACCTCGAGACTCTCGGATGGACCACCGACGTAGTGCTCACGCCGTTCAAGGGCTTCCAGTTCCACGGCCTGTTCACCCTCCAGGAGCCGAAGTACAAGGATTTCGTGATGGTTCCGACATTCAGCGACGGAACGAGCAACACCTACGACTTCAGCGGAAACTACTGCCCCGGCGTAAGCAGGATTATCGTAGAGCTTGACCCGAGCTACTCGTTCGACAAGTTCCGCGTATGGGCCAGCTTCCGTTACCAGAGCAAACAGTACATCAACAAGACCAACAGCCTGTACTTCAACGGCCGCTGGGAGACCTTCGCGGGCATTGACTACGCGATGAACAAGCACCTCTCGCTGTCGATGAGCATGGTCAACCTGCTCAACCAGAAGGGAGCGAGCGGCAACATCAGCTCAGCCGACCTGGTAACCGACACCACGCCATACCACAACTACCTCATGGCCGGCAGCTACATACGCCCGTTCACTGTTGAGTTCAGCGCAAGAATAAGCTTCTGACAAACTACGGATAGGTTAATATTAGTGTTATAAAGATTGTTTATTTTAGGCCGCAGGCTAACACGGCGTTAGCCTGCCAACGGAACATTAAGGCACGGCGGGCATGGCTTGCCGCGCCTTAATTGTCGCATCCGGGCAACATTCAAAGTAAAAAAACGGCGGTTCGGCACATTTTTTGTAGGAAAAAGACATGAAAAGTACAACCATTTAAAACATAAAACCATCATGAAAAAACTGCTTACATCACTCGCCCTGGCGTTAGCCGCACTGGCCGCCGGCGCGCAAGCCCCGCAGGTTAAGACGGCCGCAGGAGTGCTCGAGGGCACTTACGAGTCAGGTATCAAGGTATTCAAGGGCGTACCGTTCGCCCAGCCGCCCGTAGGCGAACTGCGCTGGAAGGCGCCACAGCCCGTCAAGCCGTGGACAGGCGTCAGGGAGGCCAAGGACTTCGGCCCCAACCCGATGCAGCAAAACCTCTTCGGCGACATGAACTTCGGAACGAAGAAAATGAGCGAGGACTGCCTCTACCTGAACATCTGGACGCCCGCGAAGACCATGGACGAGGGGCTGCCCGTGCTCATCTACTTCAACGGCGGAGGGCTGATGGCGGGCTCGGGCAGCGAGCCACGCTACGCCGGAGAGTCGATGGCGCGACACGGCATAATATCAATAACGGCAAACTACCGCGAGGGGATATTCGGATTCTTCGCGCATCCGGAGCTGTCAAAGGAGACCGGCTACAAGGGCTCGGGCAACTACGGATTCCTTGACCAGGCGGCAGCCATCAAGTGGGTAAAGGACAACATAGCGGCCTTCGGCGGCGACCCGTCGAGGATAACAATCGTCGGCGAGTCGGCAGGCTCTACCTCCGTCAGCGCGCTGATGGCCTCACCGCTGTGCAAGGGACTGTTCGCCCAGGCCATGGGCTCAAGCGCATCGGTTATAGGGTTTGACAAGGTGGCCACGCTCGACGAGGCCGAGAAGACAGGCGAGGAAACGATGAAGAAGATGGGATGCAAGTCGCTGGCCGAGATGAGGGCCCTGCCGGCTGACGAGCTGTTGGCCAAGTCGGCAGGCACGTACATGCCCAAGATGTACAACATCGACGGATACTTCTTCACCGAGCAGCCCGCGGAGACCTACGCCGCCGGCCGCCAGGCACACGTGCCGCTGCTGGTAGGATGGAACTCGACCGAAGTGCCGATAGCGTCAGTGCTCGGCAACAGGCCCAGGACAGTGGCGGCCGTCAAGGAGGCCATAACCCCGCGCTTCGGCAAGGACACCGACAAGGTTATGGAGGCTTACGGACTGACAACCGATGACGACGTGGAAGGAGAGCCGGGAGCGCAGCTGGCGGGCGACATGTTCGTAGGATTCGGCACGTGGAAGTGGGCCGACATGCACGCCAAGACCGGCGGACAGCCCGTGTACCGCTACCTGTACTGCCACCCGAGGCCGGCCATGCGCGACGCCGACCTCGTGCCGGGACTGGCCGGAGGAGTGCAGAAGAAGACCGAGGAGAACAAAGACGCGCTGACCGTAACGGGCGCGGTACACTCTGCCGACATAGAGTACGCCATGGGCACGCTGCCCACCAATCGCGTGTACGACTGGCAGCCGGAGGACTTCACCGTATCGGCCATCTTCCAGAACTACTACCTCAACTTCATAAAGACGGGCAACCCCAACGGTCTCGGACTGCCCGAATGGACACCGGTGAACGGCAAGGACGTGGCTCCCGTCATGAGGATTGACGTCGACTCTTACGAGAAAGCCGACGCACGGCTCGAGAACACCTACCGCACCGTTGACTCGGTGGTGTGGAAATAGGCGAACATGAATGGCGGCTTTGCCGTCCTCTGTAGGGACGATTGACAAATTGCCGACATTCATTCAAACAAATACAACAACGAGCTCACCTGCCTTTCATTTAATTTTTCATAATCAATATGTCTGTTAAAGGCCGCCTTTCGCATTATGAAAGGCGGCCTTTTAGCGTTCAATACACGGCCTTTTACCCTGCGTTTTGCCGTATTCCGCGTACGGCAGACAGTCTTATCACCCTCCCTTCGGAAGGGACGGGGTGGATGTTCCCTTGCCGTACATCGCGGCGACGGTGGCCGCAAAGTCCTTCTCGGGTATGCAGGCGCAATGGCGAACGCGCAGACGGTAGTTGTAGATGGTCTGCGGCGAGTAGTGAAGAAACTCGGCTATGCTCACGCTGTCGGTAATTCCGAGGCTCACGAGGGCATAAATGCGCAACTCGGGCGAAAGCCCCGTAGGGGGGGGTAAAAAGCGAGCCCTCTCCTCGGGGCGCAGCAAGGCCAGTAGACGCTCTACGAAGTCGGGATGGACGGAAAGGAACCACTTGTCGAAAGAGGCGTACAGCGAGGAAATGAACGGAGCCGAACATCCTTCCTGCAAGACCTTACGGGCCTTGCCCTGCTGCCCCGCCACTATCATGTTGGCCGACGTCTTGCAGAACTTATCAACCTCGTTGATATGGTCAGACAACATCACGAACGAGTCGAGCAGCATGGCGTTGCGGCTGGTAAGCACGTCGTTCATCCGCTCCTTCGTTACGGTTATCTCGTCGAGCGAGGCCCTCAGGCGGCTGTTGTAGCCCATGGCCATCTCAAGCTCGTCGCCCTTACGGCGCGAGCGGCGCACCAGCACGCACACCAGAACGGCGGCCGTGCCCACGAGAAGCACGAGCAGGGTTATGATGACGGCCACGTTCCTGCTGTTGCGGTGCTGCATTTCAATGTAGTCGGAGAATATTATCGAGCTGGCCTTCACTATACTGAAGCTCCGCGCCATGTCGTTATATCCGTCGGCCATCTTCACGCATGCCACGGCATAGTCGCAACCTGCGCAATAAAAAGCCGCATTTTGTACGCTATGGCAATCAGCCACGGCCGGCTGACATCGCCCTAAGCTCCTTGCGGAAACGCAGGAAATACAGCACGCCGGCCGTAGACAGGCACACGGGGAAGGCCGACCAGATACCCACCAGGCCGAAACCCATGTGTATGCCGAGCAGCCAACCTAACGGCAACGACACCATGAAGTAGGAGAAAAAGGCTATCCATATCATCGGGCGGACGCACTCTATGCCCCTCAGGGCGTTGGCAAAGGTGTACTGAACGCCGTCGCCTATCTGGTAGGCGATGAGCGGAATGACCGTCTGCGACACGAGCACGCACACCTCGGCGCTGTCGGTAAACCACCAACTGATATGGTTACGAAGCAAAATAACGGGCATGGAGAGCGTAAAAGCCAGCGAGAGTACAATTACAAGGCCGGCGTAAGCCGTGCGCCTGACGGCCTCGAAATCGCCCTGTCCGGCGAAGTAGCTTACCCTTACGGCTATGGCGGCGGCCATGCCGCTGCTGACCATGTAGAGCAGTTGCGACACGGTGAGCATTACCTGGTGGGCGGCAAGGGCGGTGGTGCCGAGCCATCCTACGAATATTGCCGACAGTGAGAAGGCAGCGGTCTCCATTCCCAGCTGCATGGCCACGGGCAGGCCGAGGCCCGACAGGCGGCGCACGCCGCCACGGCTGACGCGCGACGAGGCGAAACCTTCACGGAAGTCGCGGTAACGCTTGTGGCGGAAGAACACCAGGGCGCACGCCAGGGCCATCACCACGCGCGACAACGCCGTGGACAGACCGGCGCCGAAGAGGCCCAGCTCGGGCGCTCCCAGACAGCCGTAGATGAGCACCCAGTTGCCGAATATGTTGAGCACATTGCCGAAAACGATGATGAACATAGGGGTGCGCGTGTCGGTTACGCCGTCGAAAAACTGCTTGAACGTATTGAAACAGCAAAGAAATGGCAACGACGCGACGTTGACCCACAGGTAGGGACGCATGAGGGGGAGCAGCTCTTCGGGCTGGCCGAAGCGGTGGATGTTAAGGCAGAAGGCCGACACTACGGCCACGAGCACCGCCGAGAGCATAAGGTTGGCCGCGAGGCTGTTGCGCACGGCGCGCCCGATAAGCGCCCTCTCGCCGCGGCCGAAATGGCTGCCCACGACGGGCGTGAGGCCATAGGAGAAGCCCGTGGCGAAAATGACAACGAGCGTGAACATGGTATTGACGAAGCTGGCGGCCGCCAGCTCCTCCATGGAATGGTGGCCTACCATTATCGTGTCGGCAAAACCGAGCACCACGTTGCCTATCTGACCTATCACAATCGGTACGCCCAGACGCACCAAGGCGCCGTAACGCGCCGCAATCTTTTCCGTAGTTAAAGCCATACGGGGTGCAAAGATACGAAATAAAGGTGAAAAGGTGAAGAAGTGAAAAGGTGAAAAAGGCCTCCTGATATAGGCCGATATCCATAACGCCATTCAGGAAACCTTCTTCACCTTTTCACTTCTTCACCTTCTCACCTTTACTTAACTTCTATCTGCTTCATTGTCTTCTCGGGCAGCTTCTCGACCTTCGGCAGGTTGACGGTGAGCACGCCGTCGTTGACCTTGGCTTCAATCCTGTCCTTGTCGACGTCGTCGGGCAGCAGCAACGTCTGCTCGTATTTAGAGTAAGAGAACTCACGGCGCAGGTAGTGGCTCTTCTTGTCCTCGTCCTTGTGCTCGGCCTTGCTCTCCATGTGGATGTGCAGGTTGCCGTCACGGTCGATGTTGACGTTGAAGTCCTCCTTCTTCAGGCCCGGAGCGGCAAGCTCTACGGTGTATTCGCCGTCGCTCTCCTTGACGTTGATGGCAGGCGCCGTGGCGTTGGCGCGCCCCATGAAGTCAGTGTCGAAAAAGTCGTTGAACACTTCAGGCATCCATGTGTTTCTGCTGAATACTGGTAACATAGTTAAATCCTCCTTATTTTTTAGTTTGTCATTTATCGTTTCCGTGATGAAGCCCCACCCTTGCGGGCCTCGGCCCATCCCGGTGCCCATCGCTTTCGTTCAAGGCTTTCACCCATCATACTGCAACATGCGTGCCACTTACATATTTCGACATAAAGGCATAGATACATGACATATTGTCATGAAAGTATAATATATTTAATCATTATAACATATTTTTAATGACAATCTGTCAACAAACAAGGCTCCTGCAACGCACAATCCGAAGCCCTGCCGCCATCCTTCAGCGCAACATCCTGATACCCAACGCATTGAGAAAGGCCGCATTCCGCCCTGCAATACACGGTCTTTTACACGACAAAAGACGGCCTCCGACAAGTCGAAAGGCCGCCTTTCGGGCTCATCCGCAAATCTGTTGGATGAGCCATACCATAAAACGCCGCCTTTGTAAGGACATAATTAACTTTCGCTGACCTTTGGTTCTGAAGATTGCTCCATTAAGGCACAATCGTGTCCGCACGCTCCGAAAGAGCGTTTAAACGCCTGAATGTCAGCAAAATACGTTTCTTACGAAACGTAGGGACATAATAAATTATGTCCCTACAAAGGATGTATTCAATTCATGTTCGTCTTTACGTAAAAGTTCTTTCCATCCAACTGATTTGCGGATTAACCGCCTGTCGCAGCTGCCGCGAGCCGCAACGGCACAAAAAACGGCGGCACGCCGTGATGCGTGCCGCCGTAAAAATCGCATGAAATAATTTTTATCTGTTGTTGCTTTTAGTCGTTCAGCTTAGCCTTGATGAACTCTCGGTTCAGTCGGGCGATGTTTGCTATAGACTCGTTCTTCGGGCATTCAGCCTCGCATGCACGTGTGTTGGTGCAGTTACCGAAGCCAAGCTCCTCCATCTTCATGATCATCGCCTTGGCACGCTTAGCCGCCTCGGGGCGTCCCTGGGGCAGAAGCGCCAGCTGGCTTACCTTAGAGCTTACGAAGAGCATTGCCGAGCCGTTCTTGCAGGCAGCGACGCACGCTCCGCAGCCGATGCAGGTAGCGCAGTCCATAGCCTCGTCAGCCTTCTCCTTCGGTATGAGGATGGCGTTGGCGTCCTGGGGCTGTCCCGTGCGTACGCTTACGTATCCGCCGGCCTGGATAATCTTGTCGAACGCGCCGCGGTCAACCATGCAGTCCTTGATTACGGGGAACGCAGCCGAGCGCCACGGCTCGACGGTGATTATGTCGCCGTCGTGGAAGCGGCGCATGTACAGCTGGCACGTTGTAGCGCCGGTAGCCGGGCCGTGGGGATGGCCGTTGATGTAGAGCGAGCACATACCACAGATACCCTCGCGGCAGTCGTGGTCGAATACGAACGGCTCCTTGCCGCTCTCGATGAGCTGCTCGTTCAGAATGTCCAACATCTCGAGGAATGAAGTGTCGGTGGGTATGTCCTTCATCTCGAACGTGTCAAAATGACCTTTTGCCTTAGGCCCGTTCTGACGCCAGACCTTCAGCGTGAAACTTATATTTCCTTCCATGTTATATACGGTTTTGCGGTTTTGCGGTTATGGGGTTTTACGGTTTTTGGAGTGTTGGATCGGATGTCGCGTTTTGGTTTTTCCTCACATAAATCAATGATTGTATCATCTTGTTCACCGAATTATTCAGTGCGTCAAGCATAATGAAATCCTCATCGTTCACATAAGCAAACCGTCTTGACAGTTCCAATTGGGTATCCAGTTCGTTTGACGAGCCCAATGAAATGTAAAGGAAGTGTATCAGCTCGGCGTTTGTGCCTCTACCGTATCCCTCGGCTATGTTTGAGGGTATTGAGACTGCGCATCTGCGCATTTGGCTGACAAGGCCGAAGAGCTCTTCTTTCGGGAAGTTTGCAGTAAGCTGGTAAACCTTTTTTGCCAGCTCCATGCTTTCGTTCCATACCCGAAGATTCTTATGCGGCCCCATATTACCTTTATTCTTTCATGGGTATCATCACCGTATAACCGTATGACCCCATAACCTTATAACCTTAAATTAATTTTTATAATTACGTGTCTGAACCTTTATAGCCTCATAGTGGAGCGGCTCCTTGATGAGCTCGGGCGCCTTCTCGTCGCTGCCCTGGTACTCCCAGCAGCCTACGTAGAAGAAGTGCTCGTCGTCACGCTTAGCCTCGCCGTCCTCCGTCTGGTATTCCTCGCGGAAGTGTCCGCCGCACGACTCGTTGCGCGAAAGCGCGTCGTAAGCTATCAGCTCGCCCATGGTGATGAAGTCACGCAGGTGGATAGCCTTGTCAAGCTCTGTATTGAGACCTTCCTTAGAACCGGGGATGAAGAGGTTGGTATCGAACTCCTTGCGGATCTTCTTGATGAGCTCGAGTCCTTCCTTGAGGCCCTCTGCGGTACGGCCCATACCCACGTGCTCCCACATGATGTGGCCAAGCTCCTTGTGGATTGAGTCTACAGAGCGTTTGCCCTTTATGTTCATGAGGCGGTCGATTTCCTTCTCGACACCCTTCTCTGCCTCCTCGAACTCGGGCAGGTCTGTCGAGATGCGGGGCCAGATGGACTGGTCGGCCAGATAGTTCTGGATGGTATAAGGCAGCACGAAGTATCCGTCGGCAAGACCCTGCATGAGGGCTGATGCGCCGAGGCGGTTGGCTCCGTGGTCAGAGAAGTTGCACTCGCCGATAGCGAAGAGTCCTTCGATTGTGGTCATCAGCTCGTAGTCAACCCAGATACCGCCCATGGTGTAGTGGATTGCGGGGTAAATCATCATCGGGTTGTAGTACTTCACGCCGTTGATTTCGTTGCCCAGCTCGCCAGGGTTGACGTCGGTTATCTCCTCGTACATGTCGAACAGGTTGCCGTAACGCTGCAGAACGACGTCGAGGCCGAGGCGCTCGATGCTCTCGGAGAAGTCGAGATATACGGCCAGACCTGTGTTGTTAACGCCGTAGCCCTTGTCGCAGCGCTCCTTGGCTGCACGCGAAGCAACGTCACGGGGCACGAGATTACCGAAGGCAGGATACCTGCGCTCCAGGTAGTAGTCGCGGTCTTCCTCGGGAATGTCGGTCGGCTTCTTCTTGCCCTGCTGCAACAGCTTGGCGTCCTCGAGCTTCTTGGGCACCCAGATACGGCCGTCGTTACGCAGAGACTCCGACATAAGGGTCAGCTTCGACTGGTTGTCGCCGTGTACGGGGATACAAGTCGGGTGAATCTGCACATAAGACGGGTTAGCGAAGTATGCTCCCTTGCGGTAGCAAGCCATAGCTGCCGTACAGTTGCAGCCCATAGCGTTGGTAGAGAGGAAGTATGTGTTGCCGTATCCGCCGGTAGCTATTACAACGGCGTTGGCTGAGAAGCGCTCGAGCTTTCCGGTGACGAGGTTCTTCGCGATGATACCGCGTGCGCGGCCGTCGACGATTACCACGTCTTCCATTTCATATCGTGTGTACAGCTTAACGCGGCCGGTGTGAACCTGGCGGCTCAGTGCTGAATATGCGCCGAGCAGCAGCTGCTGGCCGGTCTGTCCCTTGGCGTAGAACGTACGTGACACCTGCGCGCCGCCGAAAGAGCGGTTAGCCAGCATGCCGCCGTACTCGCGGGCGAACGGAACGCCCTGTGCAACGCACTGGTCGATGATGTTGTTAGACACTTCAGCCAGACGGTAAACGTTAGCTTCACGTGCGCGGTAGTCGCCACCCTTCACCGTGTCGTAGAACAGGCGGTACACCGAGTCACCGTCGTTCTGGTAGTTCTTTGCGGCGTTGATACCTCCCTGCGCGGCGATTGAGTGAGCGCGGCGCGGAGAATCCTGTATGCAGAAGTTGAGGACGTTGAAGCCCATCTCGCCGAGAGTTGCCGCAGCGGACGCTCCGGCAAGGCCGGTACCTACAACGATGACGTCGAGCTTCAGTTTGTTCTTAGGGTTAACCAAACGTTGGTGAGCCTTATAGTTGGTCCATTTCTCAGCTATCGGCCCCTCAGGTATCTTGGAATCTAATTGCTTTGCCATAACAAATAAAATTATGAATTATATATTATGAATTATGAATTACAACTGGCTCGGAGCTATTCCGAAGGCGAACGCCAACACTACTACGAGGAAGCCCAGCATGAGCAGCGTGGTGTAGACCTGGCCGATGACCTTCCAGCGGCTGAACCATACCTTGCCGCTCCATCCGAAAGTATGCATAGCGCTCCAGAATCCGTGTGAGAGGTGGAACCAGATGGCTGCCAGCCACACGATGTAGAGCACCACGTAAAGCGGACAAGAGAAGGTGTCAAGGATGTAGGCGAAACCGTCTGACGGCAGGTGGGGAACAGCAATGCCCGTCAACTCGGCAAACATCATGTTGTACCAGAAGTTGAACAGGTGGAGCAACAGGCCCAGCAATACGATGATACCGAGCACGAGCATGTTCTGTGATGCCCACTCCACCTTCTCCGGACGCGACGTAACGGCGTAACGCTCGTTGCCGCGGGCACGGCGGTTCTGCATCGTGAGCAGGAACGCGTAGACGATGTGAATGACCGCCAGGGCAGCCAGCGCAAGCGTAGCTATAAGCGCGTACCAGTTAGCCCCGAGGAACTCACACACTGCATTGTAAGCTTCGCCCGAGAACAGAGCAACTAAGTTCATTGACATGTGGAATGTCAAGAACAGGATAAGCGCGACGCCGGTTACCGACATCACGACTTTCCTTCCGATAGGTGAATTACATAACCACATAAATGATTGAAATTTAAAATATTAAAATTGAATTGTTGATAATGTCCGCTCACATTATTAGGGGATACGGCCGTACCTAATTATAAGTACGGCAGCACCCTTTAGAGGATGCAAATATACTCTATTTTGACGATAAATCAAAGTATTTGGATAAAATTTCGATTTTAATGAGTACTTTTGCACTGTTAAGGTTATAAGGTTATGCGGTTATAAGGTTTTACGGTCATTAAGGTTATGCGGTTATAAGGTTATTAGGTATTACGGTCATAAGGTTGCAAATGCGCTTGGAACGTTGTCTGTTCACCACGCAATAAAGGAACACCCAACACTTGTCAACAGTTCGCAATCATATAAATATGGCCACAAAGCCCTACAACCCCACAACCGTAAAACCTCATAACCGTAAATCCCCACAACCGTAAAACCGCATAACCCCACAACCGTAAAACCGTAAAGAAAATGATTTTACAATACGACGTTATCGTTATCGGAGGCGGACACGCCGGTTGCGAGGCAGCGACGGCAGCCGCGAACATGGGCGCAAGCACGTGCCTCGTCACCATGGACATGAACAAGATTGCCCAGATGAGCTGCAACCCAGCCGTCGGCGGAATTGCCAAGGGCCAGATAGTGCGCGAGATTGACGCGTTGGGCGGACAGATGGGGCTCGTCACCGACGCCACGGCAATACAGTTCCGAATGCTCAACCGCTCGAAAGGGCCCGCCGTGTGGAGCCCCCGCGCGCAGTGCGACCGCGGCAAGTTCATCTGGCAGTGGCGTTCTGTGCTCGACAGTACCGACGGCCTCGACATCTGGCAAGACCAGGCCGAGGAGCTCATCGTCGAGCATGGCGAGGCCGTAGGCGTGCGCACCGTGTGGGGCGTGGAGCTGCGGGCGAAGAGCGTGGTGCTCACGGCGGGCACGTTCCTCAACGGACTTCTGCACATCGGGCGCAAGCAAGTGCCTGGCGGGCGCATTGCCGAGCCGGCCGTAGAGCGCCTTACCGAGAGCATAACGCGCCACGGCGTAACGGCTGGACGAATGAAGACGGGCACACCCGTTCGTATCGACAGCCGCTCGGTCCACTTTGAAGATATGGAAGTGCAGGAGGGCGAACAGGATTTCCACGGCTTCAGCTACATGTCGCCCGGACGGCCGCTGAAACAGCTCACGTGCTGGACTTGCTACACCAATCCCGACGTTCACGCCACGCTGATGGCCGGAATTGCCGACTCGCCGCTGTACAACGGACAGATACAGAGCATTGGCCCGCGCTACTGCCCGTCGATAGAAACCAAGCTTGTCACCTTTCCCGACAAGCAGCAACACCCACTCTTTCTCGAACCCGAAGGCGAGGACACCAACGAGATGTACCTCAACGGATTCTCGTCGTCAATGCCCATGGAGATTCAAATCAATGCCCTGAGAAAGATTCCCGCCCTGCGCGACGCCAAGGTTTACCGCCCGGGCTACGCCATCGAGTACGACTTCTTCGACCCGACGCAGCTGCGCCACTCGCTGGAGTCAAAGATAATACCGGGCCTCTTCCTTGCGGGACAGGTGAACGGCACCACCGGCTACGAGGAGGCTGCCGGACAGGGACTCGTCGCCGGGGTTAATGCCGCGCTGCGCTGCTCGGGCGGAGAGCCGTTCGTAATGCGCCGCGACGAGTCGTACATAGGCGTACTCATCGACGACCTCGTGACCAAGGGCGTCGACGAACCTTACCGTATGTTCACCAGCCGTGCCGAATACCGCATACTCCTGAGACAGGACGACGCCGACGCTCGCCTCACCGAGCGGGCCTACTCGTTAGGTCTTGCGCGCCGCGACCGCTACGACTGGTGGATGGAGAAAAAGGCAGCGATAGAACATATCATGAATTTCTGCAACACAACATCGGTAAAACCGCGCGACATCAATTCGCAACTCGAGGCCTTGGGCACCACTCTCCTGCGCGAGGGATGCAAGATAGCCGACCTGATATCACGGCCGCAGCTCACGCTAAACAATCTTTCGGACATTCTGCCCGAGCTGAAACAAGCGTTGGAATCGCTGCCAAACCGCAAGGAAGAGATAACAGAAGCGGCAGAAATCAAGATGAAATACAAAGGCTACATAGAGCGCGAACGTCTTGTTGCCGACAAAATGCATCGTCTGGAGAACATCAAAATCCGCGGACATTTCAACTACATGGACATGCAGCAACTCTCTACCGAGGCCCGGCAAAAGCTCACTAAAATCGACCCTGAAACCCTGGCGCAGGCCAGCCGCATTCCGGGCGTGTCGCCGAGTGACATCAATATCATGCTAGTGCTCATGAACAGGTAAGGCATCCGTATGTTTCACGTGAAACAATTTGCCGATTTTTTGTTAAACAAAAACGTTGGAAACGACTGAAATATAGCAACATACAAGTTTCGTCCACAAACTTGCTTGAAGACAAAAGCAAGCAGGTTTCACGATGAAAAGAGGCTGTCTTGACAGCGGCCGCCCTTCCCTTGCCAGACGCCGGACAACAATCCGACAAGGCAGACAGAGCCACTGCCAAAACAGCCATAAAACAACGGCTTTGCAAAAGGCCGCATTTCGCCATGCAAAAGGCCGTCTTTCATAAAGCAAAAGACCGTCTTTCGCAAGACGATTGACGGCAAACAAGAAAAAGTAAAAAGGCAAGTAATAAAAAGTAAAAAGGTAAAAGGGTGAAAAGGTAAAAAAGGCCGGACGGCTTATATGCCCTATCCGGCCAATTCACCAAACAGCCCTATCTTGCCAATACGGCTCATCGGGCTTATTTGTCAAGCTGCCTTATTGGGCTTATTCGGCTTATTTGGCCTATTATATCATCACTAAATAAAATAAAAGTAAGAGAAAATGAACAACAAGACATTGCTGGAAAATCTGCGCAACATACCTGATTTTCCTAAAAAAGGAGTAATCTTCAGAGACGTAACTACGCTCTTCGACAATCCCGACTGCCTTCAGATAATGGAGGAAGAACTGTATGATCTCTACAAAGACAAAGGTATCACGAAAATCGTGGGTATCGAGAGCCGCGGCTTCATCATGTCGTCAGCATTGGCGATAAGGCTCCATGCAGGCGTTGTGCTCTGCCGCAAGCCGGGCAAACTGCCCTGCGACACCATCCAGGAGACCTACACGAAAGAATACGGAACGGACACTATCGAAATCCATAAGGACGCCATAACGAGCGACGACGTAGTTCTGCTGCACGACGACCTGCTCGCAACAGGCGGCACGATGAAGGCTGCCTACGACCTCGTAAAGAAGTTCAACCCGAAGAAGATATACATCAACTTCATCATAGAACTTACCCGCGAGGGCATGCACGGCCGCGACAACTTCGATAAGGAGACAGAAGTAACCAGCCTGCTGGAAGTATAATTTAATTAAGAGTTAAGAATTAAGAGTTAAGAAAAATAGCCTTACTGACAATAAGGAATAATATAAAGTCTTTAGATAAGCTGCAAAGCAAATTTTCTTAACTCTTAATTCTTAACTCTTAATTGCCCCTACGGGGCTAAGTTTCACGTGAAACATTATCTTTGAAAAG
>NZ_JACJJG010000060.1 GCF_016899855.1 Marseilla massiliensis | reverse complement strand
GCTCCTGTTCGAAGCGTTGCTCTATCTGCTTGTCAATGAATGGCGGCGTGCTTTCGTCCACATCCTCGTGATATACCTCCTTGTATATATCTTTTATCTTGGCGTATGCCTCCGTTGGGTTACCCTCTACGAGTATTGATATATTCCTTGGCCACGTTATGTTCTTGCACGTCTGCAGGATAAGTCCTTGGGTATAGTTGCGGATGTCGTGCACGTTGAAATCATTGATTATGCCTCCGTAACGTGCATTCCCGTTGAGAAGCAGTGGTATGAGTGCGTTATACCTGTCGCTCGTATGCGTTGAGTTGGGGCTCATTTTCAGAAAATAAAGCGACTTGCCGTTAAGGTAAACAATGCTGTCACCCTTCAGATTGAGGTTGTTCTTCATCTTTATACCGTATATCTTCATCATTTCCGGCGTGCCTGTTATGACGTTGAAGGTGCTCTTGTCCTTGTCGCCGTCGAACTGTACAGACGGATTGTTACCACCGTCAACCGGCGTTCCGTACGACGGAGCTACCGCCTTTACGAACGGAAGGGTGCGCAGACGGTCGATAAACCGGTCGGTGAAGTCGTTGTCAGTGGCGTTATTGAGTTTCAGGGCGATAATGTTTTTAGTGTTGAAACCGAGTGGAGCTTTCGTCAGGTGAAGCATTTGGCGCGCCATTATGAAGGCGCAGGATAGCATTACGATGGTTATCACGTTCTGCACTGTTATGAAAACGCGCGAGAATACCATCTTTGTCTGCTTGCGGAACGTGCCGCGCACCACCTCGATTGGCTTCACCCGTGACAGTATTGCGGCAGGAAGTACGCCTGCGATGAGGCTTACCACGATGACGAAAGCCGTTATAATGGCTATGCTGAAGGGCTGCAACAGCAGCGACAAGTCTAACTTAGTGTTGAGCAGCCGGCCTGCATACGGGGTGGCTACGTAGGCCAGCGCCACGGCGATAAACAGCGAGATGACGCACATTACGAGCGACTCCATGAACATGTTGGCGGCCACTCCGCCCTTATTGCACCCGAAAAGGCGGCGCGTTGCCATCTCCCTTGCACGGTAACCGCTCTGCGCAACGGTCAGGTTTATGTAGTTCATTATGGAGAAAAGTAGGATGACTATTCCCACGGCGAACAAAATCTTTACCAACATAAGGTTGCCGAGATGCAGGCCGGAGTAGGCGTCAAGTCCTGAGAAATACAGTTTGTCAAGACGTGTTATTGTAGGATTAAAATTGTCGGAAGTTTCGTTCAGGTATTTTTCTACATCCTTGTGCTTGGCCATGAAGTCGCTGCCTTCGCGTACCAACACGAACACCGAGGACGAAAGAAGGTTGCAAAACTGGTAGAAATATTCGTCCTTGTTAGCCAAGTTGGTGCAGAATGAGAAGTCGATTATCGCGTCAACATCCTTGTCTATGATAGTGTTGTCAAAGTCGGTCACCACCCCCGTTACGCGAAAGTGGGTGTTGTCGGCGGTCGTTATGTCGCGTCCTACGGCGTTGTCGGTGCCGAACATGCGGCGTGCGAAGCTCTCCGTCAGAACGATGTTGCCTTTCTGCATCTGGCAGGTGGTACGGTCGCCGTAGAGAAGGGGAAAGTCGAACAGGTCGAAAAATGTCGAGTCGGTTTCAATTACGTTTGCGTTTACGAAGTCATCCTTGTCTTTTAGTTTCAGCTTTTCCGTGGTGAAGGCGCACGTCTTCTCTATTTCAGGATACTTGTCGCGCAGAAACCGTTGCGCGATATGGTGGCAGTTGGCAGTGCGTGTGCTGTCGCCGGCGGTCAGCCCGACGTTGAATATACGGTCGGCCTTGCTATGCTGGCGGTCGATACTGGTTTCCTGCCACGTATAAAGCCCGATGATGATGACGAACATCAGGCTGACGGCCAGTCCGAATATGTTTACCGCCGTATAGGCCTTGTTCCTCGAGAGGAACGTGAAGTAGCTTTTCAGGTTAAAATTTGGCATAATTTTAATATTTAGAAGCCCCCACCCGACCTCCCCGAGGGGAGGAATTGGGTTGCTTGTGTTTATTAATTAATTATATTTATTTCCAGTTTTAAATCCTTTCTCCTCCCCTCGGTGAGGTTAGGTGGGGGCTGCTTGATAATCAACGTGTTATAAAGAGCTTTCTAAAAGACCGTCTTTTGACCTCTAAAAGGTGGCCTTTTACAGCCTAAAAGGCCACCTTTTGCAATGCAATTTGCCGTCTTTTGTTTTTCCATCGTTTATCGCTCTTTTTTTCGTCAGGCATTTTTTACCTTTTTACTGTTTTACCTTTTTACTTTTAACGGTCTTTTCTCACCTTCTCACTTTTTCACCTTCTCACCTTTAAACTTATTCTTGCTTAATATTCTTCACCGGGTTTTCTCCTGCCGCAATCCAGCTTTGCACTGCCACTGCGGCAAAACTTATGAGCAGAACAATTACGCCCGCCACGATAATCCACGGCCACCACGTGATGCGATAGCTGTATTGCGAAATCCAGTCGGACATGAAATGCACGATAATCGGCACGGCAATGACGAACGCTATGCCCACGTACAGCAGGAAAGTACGTATCAACCGCCGCCGCACCTGGTTGCCCGTGGAGCCGAACACCTTGCGTATGGCTATCTCCCTTGCCCTCTGCTGGATGAAGTAAGTCGACATTGCGACAAGCCCGAGGAGCGATATTACTATCGCGACGAAGGCGAAGAGCGCCACGATTTTGGTCGTGCGGATTTCCTCCTGGAACACTTCCTCTATCTGTTTGTCGACAAACGGAGATGACGACTCGTCAATTTCCTCGTGGAATACATCTTTATATATGTCCTTGATTTTGGCGTATGCCTCTATCGGATCGCCCTCAACCTGTACCGTAACGGTCCACGGCATGGTGACGTTCTTGGTCACGAGGATAAGGATTGCCCGCTGTTCGGCCAGTATCGAGCCGAGGCGTATGTCGTTGATGACGCCCCCGTACTGCGGCTTTTCCGGGAAACGGTAGAATTGGCTGCCGTCATACCTGTCGCTAAGATGCGTGTCAGTGGGCTTCATGTGAAACGCTTTCAGGGCCAGGTCGTTAAGATACAGGATGCTGTCGCCCTTTGCGTGCAGGTCGGTTTTCAGCGTAATGCCGTAGATTTTCATAAATTCCGGCGTCGTGATGAACAGCTGGAACGACGTAAAATCATTGTCCCCGTCCAGTTGTATGGTGTTGTTATTGCCTCCGTCGGTCGGCGTTCCCATAGACGGAGCTGCCGCCTTGACTTCCGGCATGGCGCGTAACTTATCGAGGAACACGTCCAACTTGTTGCTCGCGAATGCCCTGCCGCCAGATATCGTGAGGTTGTTCACTGTCTTGAAGCCTAACGGAGCCTTCACCAGATGCAGCATCTGGAACGACATTATGAGGGCGCAGGCCAGCATGGTTATGGTTATCACGTTCTGCACCGTTATGAAAACGCGCGAGAAGAACATCTTTGTCTGCTTTGTAAACGTGCCGCGCACCACCTCGATAGGCTTCACCTTAGAGAGTATCGTGGCAGGAAGCACGCCTGCGATGAGGCTCACCACGATGACGAAAGCCGCTAATACGGCTATTCCCAAGGGGCTGAACAGCGGAGCAAGGCTTATCTTCGTGTCGAGCAGACGGCCTATATAGGGCGCAAATACGTAGGCAAGGGCGATGGCGATGACGAGCGACAGCAGGCACATTACTAACGATTCGCCGAACATGTTGGTGCCGACGCCCGCCTTTGTGCAGCCGAAGAGGCGGCGCGTGGCCATCTCCCGGGCGCGGTAACCGCTTTGGGCTACGGTCAGGTTGATGTAGTTCATTATCGAGAAGAGCAGGATTACCACCGCTACGGCTGCCAGAATGCTTACCAACTTGAAGTTGCCTAAGTGCAGATAGTACAGGTTATCGCAGCCCGAGAAGTACAGCTTGTCGAGCGGAATGAGCACGGGGCTAACCTGGGTGTAACCATCTTCCGGCCCGGGCCAGAACGTCGGGAAGAATTTTTGCACGTCTTTCTCCTTTTGCATGAAGTCCGTTCCCTTGCGTACTTGCACGAAAGCCATTGTTGAGCCGATGGCTATTGACATCGGGAAGTTTTCGTCTGAGTAAGCGTTACCCATCAGATTGCAATAAGAGAAGTCCACGATGGCGCACACGTCCTTGCCGATTATCGTGCCGTCGAAGTCCTGCACCACGCCCGTTACGCGGAAGTGGAGCGAGTCTTCGGTCATTATCGGCCGACCGATAACGTCGTCAGTGCCGAACATCCGGCGCGCGAAGCTCTCCGTCAGCACGATGTTGTTCCTTTGGTTGAGGCACGTCTTGCGGTCGCCGCGCAGCAGTTTGAAGTCGAACATCGAGAAAAACGTCGAGTCGCTCATCAGCACATCGGGGTTTAGTATGTCCCCGCGGTCGAGCAGGCGCAGTCTGCCGCAAGTGAATCCGCAGGTCTGTTCAATCTCTGGATATTGCTTTTTCATGTACCGCAGCACCGCGTGGTGGCTGCCGGCTCTTGGTTTCGGTTCGTCCTTCAGCTTCAATCCGACGGCGTAAATGCGGTCGGCCTTGCCATGCTGGCGGTCTACGCTGAACTCGTGCCACGCGTAAAGGCCGATCAGTATGACGAACATCAGGCTGACGGCGAGGCCGAACACATTGACCGCCGTGTATGCTTTGTTCCTTGAAAGGAACGTGAAGTAGCTCTTTAAGTTGAAGTTTGGCATGATAATATGGGGTTTATAAGCCCCCTCCTAACCTCCCCGAGGGGAGGAATTGGGTTGCTTGTGTTTATTAATTAATTATATTTATTTTCAGTTTTACATCTCTTCTCCTCCCCTCGGGGATGTCGGGAGGGCTGCTTTGTAATTGTTTGATAATCAATGTGTTACGAGTGGTGTTGCAAAAGGCCGTCTTTTGGTCTCTAAAAGGTGGCCTTTTACCGCCCAAAAGGCCACCTTTTGCAACGCGAAAGGCCATCTTTTAGCCTCCTCCTGATTTCAAGAGTAGCCCCCACCTAACCTCCCCGAGGGAAGGAACAGGTTTGCATTGTTGTTTTAATGTCATTTGATTGCTGTTTTTATTGTTCTACATTTGTTTTTCTCCTCCCCTCGGGGAGGTTGGGAGGGGGCTTCTTTTTTGCTGTTTTTATTGTTCTACATTTGTCTTTCCTCTCCCCTCGGGGAGGCCGGGAGAGGGCTTTTTGGCATCACTCCAGCACGAGTATCTCGTTGTCTTTGTAGCTTTCGTAGCCGCTGACTATTACCTTTTCGCCGGGTTCGAGTCCTTCCAGCACCTCGTAATACTGCGGGTTCTGCCGGCCGATACGTATATTGCGGCGGTAAGCCTTGCGGCCGTCCTTGTCGAGAACGAATATCCACGAGCCGCCCGTTACGCTGTAGAACGTGCCTTTGGGGATGATTATTGCTTTCTTGGCCTCGCCTAATTGCAGGTCGATGTAGTACGTCTGGCCGGTGCGTATGTTCTTCGGGCGCTCGCCGAGGAACACGAAGTCTATCTTGAAACGTCCCTCGCGAACCTCGGGATACACCTTGCGCACTCGCAAACGGTACTTTCTGCCGTTCTGTTCAAACGTTGCCTGCAGGCCCGTATGCACCCGGTCGATGTAGTGTTCGTCAACCTGCGCCTCCACCTTGTAGTCGCTCAGGTCGTTGATAACGCCAATCTTCTGCCCCGGCGATATGCTCTGGCCCAGCTCTACGTCAAGAAGTCCTATCTCGCCGTCGATGGTCGAGCGCACGTCGAGCTTCGCCTTGCGCTGCCGCACCAGCTCAACGTTCTTGCGCATCGAGGCCAGGTCGCCCGTCATCTGCGCCACTTGCGAGCGGTTCAGCTCGTTAGTCTTCTTCAGCCGCTGCTGTATCAGCTCCTCTTTCTGCACCGCCAGCTCGTAGTCTTCTTTCGCCTTGAGGTACTCTTCGCGTGAGTTCAGCTCCTCCTTTTGCAGAGCTGCCTGGTGTTTGTATGCCCTACGCTTGGTCTGCACGTCCATCTTGAGCTGCAAAGCCTCGTTGCGGTTGTTCAGGTTGTCCTGCTCCATTGATAGCTGAGTGCTCCTCAGCATGTTCTGTTTCTCGGCAAGCTCGCTCTCGGCGTTGAGTATTTCGAGGTCGAGGTTAGAGTTGTTAAGGCGCACTATGACGTCGCCCTTCTTCACGTGGACGCCCTCTTCAACAGTCTTTTCAAGCACAACGCCGCCCTCTTCGGGTGAAATCTGCACCACCTGGATAGGAACCACGCTGCCGTCTACGCTCACGTAGTCGTCAAACTGCGCGTTCTCTACCGTCCCGATGTTAAGTCCGCGGCGGTCAACGCGCAGCGTCGACGAGAAGTTTGACGTCGCCAGCCACACCAATATTACTATTACGAGCAGTCCGCCGCCCGCCCACGGCCAATATTTCCGCGGCAGGATGTATTTCTTTTTCTTCAGTTCAATGTCCATAACGGTTCGTTGTTTATGTAGTAGTTGACTAATTTCTGCCTTATTGCCACGAGCATACGCATCTGCAGCAGCGTGATCTGGCTCTCCAGGTAGGTCTGTGCCGACTCGTGAAGGTCGAACGTTGACAGCATGCCTTCCTCGTACTTGCGGTACGAAAGGCGGTAGGCCAGCGAGTCTGCGGCCGTCTTATTCATCATCTGCCGCAGCTCCTTGGCATATCCCTCATAGTCTATTATCGCCTGGGTGGCGTCGTCGTGCAGCTGTCGTTTGGCGTCAATGACGTCAAGTTGGGCCAGCCGGTAGCTGGTCTTAGCCTGCTTTACCGAGCGCCATGTGCTTGGAGAGAAGATGGGAATGCTCAGCGTCAGCGTGACGTATTCGCCCAAGTTGTTGCGCATTTGCGAGCGGAACGGCTCTATGGCAAGGTCTGATGACATGTTCTTGTAGTAGCTTGTCGACACGCCGCCGCCCAGATACAGCGACGGCAGCAGCGCCGCCCGCTGTATCTTCCAGTCAAGACGCGCCTTCTCGGCGTCGGCCTCGGCCATCACTATGCCAGGCTTCGAGTTTACCGCCTGTTCGCTGACGGTAAGTCCGAAGGGCAGGGTGGGGGTGAGCGCTGCTATCGAGCAGTCTATCGAGAGAGTATCTTCCGTGGGGTAGTTCATGGCCGACTTCAGCGAGAGCAGCGCCGTGCGGGCGAGGTTCTGCTGGTGGAGCAGGTTGTAGTCGTCCTCCGCCACCTGGCTCTCCATCTGCACAACGTCGGGCCGGCTCTTCTCGCCCAGCTCGTAAAGGCGGCGCGTTTTCCTGAGCAGCGCCTGCGAGTCGTCGAGCTTACGGCGCATGAGCTTTATCGACTCGATGGCATACGCCGCGTCGATAAACTTCTGCATTACGTCTATCGCCTTGTCGTCGCGCGCCTTCTGCACGGCCGTTGCCGATGTGTTCTTGGCCAGTCGGGCCTTGCGAAAGGCGTTCCACGTCTGTCCGCCGTCGAATATCGGCAGCGACGCGCTTAGCGAATAGTTGTTGTTAAATGTCGTTACATTATTATATGTATTGGTCTCAGGGTCGATGTTACGTCCCCAGTTGTACTGTCCGCCCACCTGTGCCGACACGCTGGGCAGGAAGTCGAGCAGCGACGTGCGGTAGTCGGTGAGCGCCTGCCGCTGCTCAATCTTCTGCCGCCCGACCTCTGTCGAATGTTCCACGGCGTAGCTGATACACTGCCGCATGGACCATTCCGCCTGGGCGAATCCCGCAGTCGGGACTGCGAGGGCTGTTAAAATTATGGCAATTCGTCTGTTCATACGCTTAATATATAGCCAATACCGTGCCAAAACAGCTATATCGTTGATTATCAACGTGATAGCACTTTGCCGCCATCAGGCTACTGTCTAATTATTAGACAGTGGCTGTCTAATAATTGGACAGTGACCTGATGTTTGCCCGTATCCGTTCGTAGTCATCGCCGTATCAATTATTCGGGTTTGCGAAAGACCGTCTTTTGCCTTGCGGTTTGCCGTCTTTTACGCGCTGAAAGACGGCCTTTTATGCTGCAAAAGGCCATCTTTTGCAATGCTCAGGGTAACATCTTGATAGTCAACTGGTTATGAATGTGTCAAAAATTAGGGGTAAGGATGCCTATAGAAAGGGCGTCGAAGACGTCCAACCATGCTTAACTGCTGGTGGAGCGGAGCGTAACCTGCAGCAATATAAGCCAAGAGTAATGGGCCTCGAAGAGGTCCAACGACCGCCATAGTTCGACCCCTTCGAGGCCGATATAAGTAGTACGATGCTACCGCAGGTGACGTTCGCTACGCTCACTCCACCAGCAGTTAAGCATGGTTGGACGTCTCCGACGCCCTATTAAATAACCCGAACATCATAATACGTTTTACTTTTTATCAACATCCGCAAACATCTGCACTACCGTTAATCGTGCATAAGCAGGCAAGGCATTTGTCTTTAACTCCTTAGTGAGCGGAGCGAACGGTAACTACTTTAACTCCTTTAACTACTAAATGAATGTTCGTTGTGTGAACATTCATTTACTTTTTACTTGTTAATTTTTAATTGCGAGCTTGCTACCCCTCTAAAATTGTCCAAAAAATAGACACTCGCTTGCATTTCTCGGTATAACGGATTAATTTTGCATTACGATGAAACAAGGAACAATTCTCGTGGTTGACGACAACCGCAACATACTGGCGACGGTGAAAATGCTGCTCGAAGACTACTTCGAGACAATCGTCGCCATTGCCAGTCCCGACAATATACCTGCCCGCCTGCGTGAGGACAGGCCCGACGTTGTGCTGCTCGATATGAACTTCCGCAGCGGAATGAACAGCGGCAACGAGGGACTTTACTGGCTGAGGCAGGTTAAGAAGCTCAGACCACAGGCCCAGGTGGTGCTCTTTACGGCCTATGCCGACATCCAGCTGGCCGTGACGGGACTCAAGGAAGGCGCCGCCGACTTTGTCGTGAAGCCGTTTGACAACGCCAAGCTCGTGGCCGCCCTGACCGACGCCTACCGCAAGACTGCCGGCACAAAGACCGCCGTCAAGGCTGGCGGAAGCGGTATGTTCTGGGGCCAGTCGCCGTGCATGCAGGAGCTGAAAGCCATGGTCGAGAAGGTGGCGGCTACCGATGCCAACATCCTTATAACGGGCGAGAACGGCACGGGAAAGGAAGTTCTTACCAACGAGATACACCGTCTGTCGCTGCGGCGTGACAGGCGCCTGGTCACGATAGACATGGGCGCGGTGGCCGAGACGCTGTTTGAGAGCGAGCTGTTCGGCTACGTCAAGGGCGCGTTTACCGACGCCAAGGCCGACAAGGAAGGTATGTTTGAACTGGCGGAGGGCGGCACCCTTTTCCTCGACGAAATCGGCAATCTCGGCTACTCGTTGCAGGCCAAACTGCTTACCGCCCTGCAGCGGCGCAGCATTGTGCGTGTGGGCGGCAGTAGCCAGATACCCATCGACGTGCGGCTGGTCTGCGCCACAAACCGCGACCTGCGCCGGATGGTGGCCTCGGGAGAGTTTCGTGAAGACCTGCTGTACCGTATCAACACCATACACCTGCACCTGCCGCCTCTGCGCGAGCGGCGTGAGGACATTCCGGCGCTGGCCCGTATGTTTCTCGACCGCTACGTTACGATGTACAACAAGCCGCGCATGGACTTCACGCCGGCGGCCGAACGCAAGATTGCCGGTCTGCCGTGGTACGGCAACATACGCGAGCTGCAACACTCGGTAGAGAAGGCCGTTATCCTGGGTGACGGCCGTATGATAGACGAACAGGACATCGACGGCAACACGGCGGCCGCGGAAAAGCCGCTCGACGAGGTGCAGACCATTGACGAAATGGAGCGCAGGCTAATAGAAAAGACCCTGCGCGAATGTGAAGGCAACATGTCGCTGGTGGCCTCGAGGCTTGGTGTCTCACGGCAGACGCTGTACAATAAGATTAAGAAGTATGGACTTTAGCGTAATCATCCTGTCCGTCGCGGTGGTCGTTCTGGCCTCGTGCTGCCTTTATCTGAGGCGGCGCTATAAGGGCACGGTGCGCAAGGTAGCGTTCATGTTCAACGCCCTTGACAACGGAGACTATACCTTCCACTTTCCCGAAAGTGGCCGCACCGACGACGACAAGCTGCTTAACGCCTCGCTGAACAGGGTGAAGGACATACTGCGGCACGCCCGCGACGAGCAGATTGAGCGTGAGAAGTACTTTGAGCTGATACTCGACTCGGTGGATACGGGCATACTCGTGGTTGACGACAGCCGTGGGGTGGTGCTCCGCAGCAACCGCGCCGCGCTGAGGTTGTTGCAGAGAGACGTGATAACCCACCTTGACCAGGTGAAGGAAAGCATGAAAAACCTGTCGTCGCGCGAGACATATACCGAGCTGCGTGGCCGCAAGGTGAGGATTGTAGCGCTGAGCGACATCAAGGGCGAGCTGGCTAACCAGGAGACAGACTCGTGGGTTAAGCTGATACGTGTGCTCACGCATGAGATAATGAACACAGTTACGCCCATCGTGTCGTTAAGCGAGACACTGCTCGAAAGACCCGAGGGCGAGCGGCGCGAGGGCCTTAACGTAATCAACCGGACAAGCAAGGAGCTTATACGTTTCGTTGAGAACTACCGTAAATTCACGCACGTGCCTACGCCGGTGCCCAAGCTGTTTTACGTCAAACCGTTCCTTGAGCGCATGTCGCGCCTGTCCGAACCGTTGTTCAGTCGTGGCTGCTCTATTATAATAAAGGTAGAGCCTGACGACCTTCTGGTGTATGCCGACGAGGGCTTGATAAGCCGGGTGGTGTCCAACTTGCTGAAAAACGCCGCCGAGGCTGTGGGCGAAGGCGGCCATATATGGCTAAACGCATACACCGGCGAGGGCGATACCGTGATAATAGACGTAGTCGACGACGGCGACATCATACCTGACGACGTGGCCGCCCACATCTTCATACCGTTCTTTACTACGAAAAAGGAGGGCAGCGGCATAGGCCTGTCTATCTCCCGTCAGATAATGCGCGTAAGCAACGGATTCATCTCTCTCGTAACCGACAAGCATAGCGGGCTTACCACTTTCAGGCTTATTTTCAACTGACTGACGGCGGCAGCGTTTCCGAAAGGCCGTCTTTTAGTTTGTAAAAGACCGTTTTTTGCCTTGCGAAAGGCGGCCTTTTAGCGCCCGTTTGATGGCCTTTTGTAATGCGGTAGGTTTCAACCGCCATTGCGTACGGAAAACGGTTATGTTTTTGCAGGATATGGTATTGGTGTAAACAAAGTAATAACACTCAAGTGTTTTGTCAACTGAAAATTTTTTAAATTTTATAATTTGTTGATTATTAAGTGGTTATGTAGTTCCTAACCGCTAAAATTTCATGTCGCTTTAAGCTTTCGTTACGTTAGTTAGGGAATTTTAACCGGGGGGGGGTAAATTTTGTGATTAAATTTTTATAAATTTGCTCCCATCAATAAAAACACAATTAATTAATAGCGTAATTAATTCTCAAGTATGTCTTAGTATATTGTTATTACCAAAACGATAAGGGCATATACAACAAAAACAGACTAATACTTACGGCAGCAAGACTGGAATATGACAAACGCCGGCATGCCGATCAAAATACAAATTAAAATAACCAACGCATTATTGCATGCCGTGGTCTCGGAACGGAAGCATCCTCGGGCTTATCGTGTGACGGATGGATAGTTGACTTAACGACTTTTTCATTTTACCGCATAGTTGTCAAAGGGATTTCCTCTTCTTGATAATCGGGGTATAGTAGCAGTAAATGAAATATTAAATCCAATATATTATGACAAGGAAGTTACTTATATGCGCGGTTCTGGCGATGTCGGCCCTGACGGCGGCATACGGCCAGAAAATCGCTCTTAAGACCAATGCTTTATATTGGGCGACCACTACGCCTAATATAGGTGTTGAGGCATCTGTCGGCAAGAAACATACCGTACAGCTCTTTTACGGCCTCAATCCGTGGAAGCAGTCGGGCGGCGACCAGTCCAGCTTGCGCCATTGGACGCTCATGCCCGAGTATCGTTATTGGTTCTGCCAGAGTTTTAACGGATGGTTTATCGGTGCACACCTCATGGGCGGACAGTTCAACATGGGTAGCGTCGACTTACCGTTCGGAGTGTTTAACGAGCTTGAGGACCACCGCTACGAGGGCTGGTATGCCGGCGGAGGAATCACGGCGGGTTATCAATGGCCCCTGTCCAAGCACTGGAACATCGAGGCTTCGCTCGGCGTAGGCTACGATTATATCCAGTACGACAAGTTCCGTTGCGGCGAGTGCGGAGAGAGACTGAAGTCCGACCACACCAATTACTTCGGCCCGACGAAGCTTGCGCTAAGCGTGCTGTACATATTCTAATTAAGAATTAAGAGTTAAGAAAACGGCTGACGCCATTTTAATTAAGAATTAAGAGTTAAGAATTAAGAAAATATGCCTCGTTGACTATCAGTCTCATTCGGCTTATTAGTCTTATCAGGCTCATCAGTCTTATCAGGCTCATTAGTCCAATTACATTAACTCAAAAAAATGACAACTATGAATAATCGAAGATATATATCCCTCCTCGCAATGGCCGCAATGGCATGCCTGCCGGCACTGTCGCAGACGCGCATGGCCAACCGCGGAATAGGCGTAGAGGATGTCAGCGTGACGCGCGACGGCGGGTATGTCATGCTGAACATGAAACTTAATCTCGACTCGCTCGACCTTCCTACGAATACAAGACTGGTCTATACCCCAGTGATAAAGACTAAAGAAGGTCAGGTGGAAATGCCCGAGATAGTAATTAACGGCCGCCGTCAGCAGATAATGTATGAGCGTGGCGACATGAAGAAAGACGTTGATGAGCGCGCGCTGGTGGTAAGAAGGCGCAACGGCAAGCCGCAGACAGTGGCATATCAGGGCGCAGCCCCGCTTGAAGACGTCGTTTCCGACTATGATGTCGAGATATTTGAGGACCTCTGCGGTTGCGGTGACAGCATTGACGGCAACAACTACTTGCTGAAGCGTACGCGCAAACCGCTCATGGCTTTCGTACGCCCCGCTGCCGAGGCCCGCAAGGAAAGGCATATTGACAAGACGGCGTATATCGACTTCCCCGTCGACCGTACCGAGCTGCACGCCGACTACAGGCGCAACCCCGCCGAGCTTGACAGCATTATCAACACCATAAACATGGTGAAGCAGGACAACAACCTGACGATAAGCAGCATAGACATTCACGGCTACGCCTCGCCCGAAAGCCCGTACGACCACAACGACTATCTGGCGCGCGAACGTGCGAAGACCCTCAAGGACTATGTTCGCAACCTTGTAGCGCTTGACGACAAACTGTTCACCGTATCGCATACGGCCGAAAACTGGGACGGACTCATCGCCTACCTGCGTGACAGCAACCTTGACAACAAGGACGCGATACTTGCGATAATCGACGACGACAAGCTCAATCCCGACGCCCGCGAGTGGAAAATCAAGCGCGAATATCCTAAGGACTACCGCTTTATGCTCGACACATGGTATCCAGCGTTGCGCCGTTCTGACTACCGGGTGAACTACGTCATCCGTCCGTTTAATGTCGAGGAGGCAAAGCAGATAATCAAGACCAAGCCGCAGCAACTCTCTCTCGAGGAAATGTTCCTTGTTGCCCAGACGTACGAACCCGGCTCGGCAGAGTTTAACGAGGTGATGGAAGTGGCTGTGCGCATGTACCCCGGCGACGCCACGGCAAACTTGAACGCCGCTTGTACACGTCTTAACGCAGGCGACGCCGACGGCGCAAAGCCCTATCTTGACAAGGCCGGCAACAGCCCGCAGGCCCTCAACGCCCGTGCTGCCTACGCCCAGCTGAAAGGTGATTACGACGAGGCGCGCCGCCTGTACAACCAGGCAGCCCAGGCAGGAGTAAGCGAGGCAAAGACCAACCTTGACAACATGTAGAAGGTGAGAAAATGAGACGGTGGGGCTGTCGGGCTAATCTGACCCATAAGCCCGCTCCCTGCCGGCTATAGGTCTCATTAGGTTTATCAGCCTTATTTGGCTCATTGGTCTTAGGCCCATTTGCCATATCAATAATAATTTTACCAATTTATATAATTATTAATCAACCAAACTAAATTATTAAACAATGAAAAAGTACAAATTTTTTGCCCTCGCGTTTGCAACACTTGCGCTGGGAGCATGCTCGAACGACGACATCGTCGACCAGCAGGGTGGCTCAACCGTCAACCCCGGTGAGCAGGGCTACATTTCGGTAGCTCTCAACCTGCCGACACAGCCTACTTCACGTGCCAACGATGCTTACGACGACGGTCTGCCCGTTGAGTACAAGGTTAACGACGCTACGCTGCTCCTCTTCAAGGGAACAAGCGAGGCTTTGGCCACTTTCGCTGGGGCTTACGAACTTGACGTTACAGGCTTTGCCGACAAGGCTCCTGCTGACGACAATATCACGTCAACTGCAACTCTTGTTAGGGAAATAACGAAGCCTTCAACCACTGGTAACGAAAACATCTACGCCCTCGTAGTTGTTAACGACAACGGCAAGCTTACCGTTGCCAACGAGACTGCTTCTCTCGGCGGCGTGGCTCTCACAGGCAAGACTTTCTCTGACTTCGCAGAGCAGGTTCTGACGACTAATGCCGACGAACTCACAGCCGACGGCTTCTTCATGTCTAACGCTCCGCTGTCTAACGTATCTGGTGGAACAACTGCCACTGCCGCTCCTACAGCAACGGTTACGACTCTTGCTGTCATCGACCCGGACAACATCTACACGACTATCGCAGAGGCCAGCAGCAATCCCGCTGCCAACATCTATGTTGAGCGCGCCGTTGCCAAGGTTACTGTGAACGCTACAGACGCAGATAAGGTTACTGGCGGTAACCCAGCTCTCGCCGGATACGAAGTTACTGGTTGGACATTCAACGTAGCCAACACCAAGACTTACGCCGTTCGCAACGTCGAGGGTGCCGACTGGTGGGCGTTCACAAGGACTGGCGCAACTGACTACCGCTTCTTGGGCAATGTACCCGTTGCTGAAAACTTGTATCGTACATACTGGGGCTATGACCCGAACTACAACACTTACACTGCTGCTGACTTCACAGTCAAGAGCGGCGATGAGCTTGACAACACTACTCTCCTCGGCTTCGGCGAGAACAACCCTGGCTACTGCCTCGAGAACACGTTTGACATCGCCAACCAAATCGAGAACCGCACGACAGCTGTTGTTGTTAAGGCCAAGCTGAAAGTTACCGGCGCAGAGAATGACGGCACGTTCTACACTGTAAACGGCAACACGTCTACCATCTACCAGAAGGCAGGTGTTGAGAACCTCGTGAAGACACGCATCATGGATTGGCTTAACGCAAACAAGGCTACTTACATCGAGAGTGGAACAGTTGACGGCGACGACTTGGTTGTAATGCTTTCAAATGCAACAACCGACAAGGGCGGCATCATCACCGTTACTTCTGTTGTTCTTCCTGAAGAAGCAGCTACAGGCATAACATTCGTTGACGGCCAAAACCTTGAAGCTCTGAATGAGGCATTCGCAACTCAGGTTGCCAACCTTGTAAACGGCGGCACAAATCCGCTCGTGATTTCTTACTACAAGAACGGATACGCTTACTATGACATCAAGATTCAGCACTTCGGCGACGAACAGACTCCTTGGGCACAGGACGGTCAGGACGGCTACACTACAGCAGCTGACTTCCTCGGCCGCTACGGCGCGCTCCGCAACAACTGGTATGACATCACTGTAACTGGAATTAAGAACATCGGTTCTGCTTCAGTGCCTGATGTAACCAACAAGTGGGACGACCCGGAGGACAACTACATCGCTGTAAGCATCAATATCCTCTCTTGGGCTAAGCGTACACAGAACGCTGACCTCTAATTCAACTTTGGATCTATTAGATCATTCAAACATTATATTCACTTTTGATTCCGGCGGCGTCGTGACGACGCCACCGGGATTTCAAAAAACTCGTGAGCCGCGGTTTTAAGGCTTGCAGCTCGAAATAAGAAAAGATAAGTAAATAAATCATTAGGTGTGATGTAGAATGTCTTTCCCGGCGTCAGAGACGTCGAACTATGCTTAACCGCATGTGGAGTGACCGTAGGGAACGCAACTTGCGGTATAAGGAATGAAAAGAGGAGAGGGCCTCGAAGAGGTCCAACAACAATCGGACAAACGCCCGATTATCAATGAAGAAAACAACGACCAAATATATTGGCACTATATATAAAAAGGTGAGAAGGTGAAAAAGTGAGAAGGTGAGATGTTTAGTCAACAAGTAGATTTGTTTAGCAGACAAGTAGACAAGTGACGAGCAGACAAGCATACAAGGAGATTTGCCTTATGGAACAACCAACAAGGCATTTGACTTTAACTCCTAACGGAGCGGAGCGAAGTGATAACTCCTTTAACTACTTTAACTCCTGAAAAACTCCTTTAACTCCTGAAAAACTCCTTTAACTCCTAAAAGAAAACTCCTTTAACTACTGAATAATTATAAATACATCAAGATATGAAACGCTTAATAAAACATTTGTACATGTTGGCCGTCATGGCGGCAGGCACAGGAGTGATGGCGTCGTGCGACATGATGGAACAAGACCTTGACGACTGCCCCTATGGACTTTACGTCAACTTCAAGTACGACTACAACCTGCAACGTGCTGACATGTTCAACGACCATGTAGGTTCTGTCACCCTCTACATCTTCGATGAGGATGGCAACCTTGTGAAAACACAAGAGGAGAGCAATGTGGGCGGAGTATCACCGCTCAGCGATCCGGGTTACGCAATGCACATAACCGACCTTGCGCCGGGCCACTACCAGTTTATTGCGCTGGCGGGGCAAAAGCCTTACGGCGACATGTTGGAGACGACGCGCGCAAAGTTCGTGCGCAACGACATGGCCGCAGGCGCATTGATGCAGAGCCTCGAGATAAACCTCGATAAAGGCGCCACTGTGACCGGCCCGGATGGAGCGACCTATTATTCCATCGAGAACAACGGTCTGCCGCTCGACACGCTGTGGCACGGAATGATGACCGAGCCCGTAGAGGTATATCCGATGAGCAGCAACCGCGCGGCGTATGCCACCGTGCCCCTCGTGCGTGACACCAAGCACATCAACGTGGCCCTGCGCGAGCTTGACGATCCGACCGTGATGGACATCGCAAAATATGACATGTACATAACAGACCACAACTCGCGCATACTCTGGGACCTGTCTCTTATACACATCT
>NZ_JACJJG010000005.1 GCF_016899855.1 Marseilla massiliensis | reverse complement strand
CAGGAAGCCAAGTATCGGTTGGTATTCCGCCCCGCTGTAACCAGTCACTACAAGAACATTATGTTCCGGCGACACAGCTACTGTTATGGTATCGGCCAGAGTTGCGGGGGTATCGTCCGTGCGCCAGTTGACGGGATTAATACACATCACGCACGGCTCGCTAATCACCGGCTTGATATAACGCACGTCGGCAACGGAGTTGTAACAGATGGTTACGCCTGTGTCGTCGGCACGTTTGGCGGCGCGTATGTTCTTCGTAGCCGAAGTATCGTCAGGCGTCACCTTATAGCCGAGTACGTAGGCCGCGACAAGATGTTCGGCAACATCATCCGGAAGTTCCTTGAGGAGCTCCACTACAGCCTTTCCGCCCTGGCTGAAACCGGCGAGAACCAACGGGCGGGAAGGGTCGCGCCGACTGAGGAAAGCGCTGAAGGCGGCACGCACGTCTGCCATGGCTATCCTGAAACGGTTGCTTATGGTGTCTTCGTTGAGTGCCGCCCACGATTCTATGGATATATGCCGGTAGTACGGCGAATAGAAATTATTGTCCACGCCCATGTATCCTGCTATGCGGCTTATCTCCTTGTCCATGTCGGCGCGGCGCTCAGCATTGTGAACGTCGGCATAATGGCAGATTCGTCCGTCAGCCGTTGTCCAGTCGGTAGTCCATGTAGAGACGATGTAGAACACGTCGGCACCGCTTCCACTCTTGTCGTTTTCCTGCGTAAACCACATCGTAGGGTCACTGTAGTCGGGCGCTTCCGGAATGTATTGCGCCACGGCAATACCCTTTGTATCGTCGTCACATGAAGCGAACAGAACGGCCGACTGCATTGCAGAAAGGAACAAAGCCACGGCACAAAGAATAAATCTCGGCCGACAGAAAAGGTGCCGGCGTTTGGGAGTTTTTTCCATTTTATGAATTACACGATTATGCCCGGAAAATTAAAATACTTATAAACATAATACAAACAGACAGCCGTCAAAGCATGGCGGAAAAGTAATTACGCCATACCTGACGGCTGACAGCTTTATATTAAACGCCTAACTTATTCGGCTGCGGCCTCTGCCGCGCGGAAGTTTACAAGGTCTTCGGCGATGAAGCTCTTGACGTATGTGTAGTGTCCTACCACCTCTTCCTCAGCCATGCGCACATACACGTTGGAGCTCTTTGTAAATAGTTCAGGCGCACGTGTGGCGTCGTCGAGTATGAGCAACGACATCATGATGTCTCCGGTCATGTCGTACAGGCGGCGTGCAAGGAAGTCGTGAGCCTCTTGGTTGCCCAGTTCCTTGGCATAGTTTACGGCCTGCTCGTACAGTTCGGTCATCTTCCTGACGCGCTCCTGCAACGGCTTCAGCTCCTCTGCAACCTCGCCCTCGAGCATTTCCTTTATTATTCCAAGGTACGTTCCATTGGTGATGTAACGTATTGCGGCAACCACCTGAAGCTGCGTCGTTCCCTCATAGATTGAGAAGATACGGGCGTCGCGGTACAGACGCTGGCTCTTGTATTCCATGATGAAGCCCGAACCGCCATGTACCTGGATGGCGTCGTAAGCGTTCTGGTTGACGTATTCAGAGTTCATACCCTTTGCCAGGGGAGTGAAAGCGTCGGCAAGTTTGGTGTATTTCTTCAGTTCCTGCCTCTCCTCAGGCGTCAGTTTGCGCTCACGTGAGATGTCCTCCAAGGTCTTGTAGATGTCGACATAACGTGCCGTCATGTACAGAATGCTGCGTCCTGCGTCAAGTTTCGCCTTCATGCGGGCAAGCATGTCATACACTGCGGGGAAGTTGATGATGGCCTTGTCGAACTGCTTACGTTCCTTTGCGTATGCCAACGCCTCGTTATACGCAGCCTGGCTTACGCCCACGCTCTGTGCTGCTATACCCAGACGGGCGCCGTTCATCAATGCCATTACGTACTTAATAAGTCCCAATCGGGTGCTTCCGCACAGCTCGGCCTTGGCATTCTTGAACACAAGTTCGCACGTCGGCGAGCCGTGAATACCCAACTTGTTCTCTATGTGGCGCACGGTTACACCGCCGTTTCTCTTGTCATAAATGAACATCGACAGTCCGCGGCCGTCATGCGTGCCGGCCTCGCTACGTGCAAGAACGAGGTGTATGTCAGAATCTCCGTTAGTAATGAAACGCTTTACGCCGTTAAGCAACCAGCAACCCTGCTCCTCGCTGTATGTAGCTTTAAGCATAACGCGCTGCAAGTCAGAACCCGCGTCAGGCTCGGTGAGGTCCATACTCATCGTCTCTCCTGCGCAAACACGAGGTATGTACTTCTGTCTCTGCTCCTCGTTACCGAACTCATAGAGTGTCTCTATACAGTCCTGAAGGCTCCAGATGTTCTGGAATCCCGCGTCAGCGGCAGCAACAATCTCCGACGCCATTGAATAAGGAGTGACAGGCATGTTCAGTCCGCCGTAACGACGGGGCATTGACACGCCCCAGAGTCCTGCCTTACGGGTAGCGTCAAGGTTCTCGTAAGTCTTCGATGCGTAGTGCATGCGACCGTCAACGAGGTGTGGTCCCTCAAGGTCTACATCCTCACTGTTAGGCTCAAGAACATTGGCAGCGATGTCGCCGGTGATTTCCAACATTCTCTTATAGTTCTCGATAGCGTCCTGATAGTCAACAGGCGCGTCTGCGTATTCATCCTTGTCAGCGAAATTGCGCTCCTTCAGCTCGACAATCCGCTTCATAAGCGGGTGGTTGAGGTGGAACTCAAACTCGGGATGGTCTGTATAATAGTTTGCCATTGTTTTTTCTTTTTATATGGAGTTATCGGGAGTTAACGGAAGGTTGGATAATAAATATGTGTAGAAACGCTTGAGATTGATGGTACATAGAACGTGAAGAAAATCGGAATACACATTCTTTTTCCATTCACCTTACTCCTTTACCACTTCTCTCCTTACTCCTTTTACTCCTAATTAGTTATTTACTGTTCTGCTTGTAATACTTGATGAGCTTAGGAACGACATCCTCCACGGTGCCAACAATTACGTAGTCAGCTATCTGGTTGATAGGAGCGTCGGGGTCGCTGTTGATCGATATGATAATGCCTGAATCCTGCATACCGGCTATGTGCTGGATTTGGCCGGATATACCGCAGGCGATATAGACTTTCGGATGTACCGTTACGCCGGTCTGTCCGATTTGCCTGTCATGGTCAACGAAGCCTGCATCCACAGCGGCACGGCTCGCTCCGACCTCTCCGTGCAGTTCTTTCGCGAGCTGGAAGAGCTGGTCAAAGCCCTCTTTACTGCCAACTCCGTAACCTCCGGCTACTACTATCGGCGCACCTTTGAGGTTATGCTTGGCAGCCTCGACGTGGCGGTCGATAACCTTTACGATGAAGTCTGCCGGGTCGGTATACCTGCTTGCGTCAGGGTAAACAACCTCGTTCTTAGCCTCACCGTCATACAAAGCCTTCTGCATAACGCCGCTGCGGACGGTTGCCATCTGGGGTCTGTGGTCTGGGTTGACGATTGTTGCCACGATGTTACCACCAAAAGCGGGACGTATCTGGTAAAGAAGGTTGTCGTAATGCTTGCCTGCCTTCTTGTCGTCATAGTCTCCGATTTCAAGCTGAGTGCAGTCTGCGGTAAGTCCGCTGGTGAGCGACGACGAAACGCGCGGGCCCAAATCGCGGCCTATTACGGTAGCACCCATAAGGCAAATCTGCGGCTTTTCCTCCTTGAAGAGGTTTACCAGGATTGACGTATGGGGTGCAGACGTGTACGGGAACAGTCCTTCGGCATCAAAAACGAACAGTTTATCGACGCCATAAGGCAGTATCTGGCTTTCCACTTTGCCCTTAATGCCGGTGCCGGCAACCACGGCGTGCAACTCAACTCCAAGCTGGTTGGCGAGCTTGCGGCCCTTGGTAAGCAATTCTTGAGACACTTCCGCTACGGTAGTGCCTTCTATTTCGCAATAAACAAAAACGTTATTCATTGTTTTATTTTTTAGGAGTTAAGGAGTAATGAAGTTAAGGAGTTAAGACAATAGTCTTGTTGTTGTAAAGCTATACAAACGCGGCATGGCATTTGTCTTAACTCCTTAACTTCATTACTCCTTAACTCCATAATTGTCTATAAATAGGAATCATCCAATTATCTTCTCCTCGAGCAGTTCCTTTATCATGCCTTCGATGTCGGCGTCGCTGCCCGTTAGTGTTTTACTCTCTTTTGCCTGGAACACTATGTTCTTGACGGTCTTCACCTTGGTGGGTGAACCTGCGAGGCCGCACTGCTGCGGATCGCCGTCGATGTCGGCCACGGCCCACTGGTTGAGCGTAAGGTACGGACGTGTCTCGTACAGGTCGGCGTAAGGCATGTCGGCCGTACGCTCGAGTGGTACGGTAGCGTGCTTGTACTTCATCACCAGCTTGGCGTTGCACGGGCGGCACGGAGCTGCGCTGCCGTTTACGGTTATCACGATAGGCATGGGAGCCTCAACGGTCTCCACTCCACCGTCGATATGGCGGCGTATGGTCAGCTTGCCGTCCTCGCATTTGAGTATTTCCTCGGCGTATGTCACCTGCGAGAGGCCGAGCTTCTGTGCTACCTGCGGACCTACCTGTGCCGTATCGCCGTCGATAGCCTGGCGTCCTCCGATGATGACGTCGGCCCCACCGATGTATTTAATGGCGGTGGCAAGCGCGTAGGAAGTGGCGAGAGTGTCGGCTCCGGCAAAGAGGCGGTCGGTCAACAGCCATCCGGTATCAGCTCCGCGGTAAAGTCCCTGGCGGATGATTTCTGCCGCGCGCGGAGGGCCCATGGTAAGAACGCCCACGGTAGAGCCCGGATTCTGCTCTTTCAGGCGCAGTGCCTGTTCGAGCGCGTTAAGGTCTTCAGGATTGAAGATTGCGGGCAGCGCGGCGCGGTTGACCGTTCCTTCGGCGGTCATGGCGTCCTTACCCACATTCCTCGTGTCGGGTACTTGTTTTGCAAGTACGATGATTTTTAATTTCATAGTTATATATTATAATGTAAAGTTCATGAATGCAAAAATACACTTTTTTTACTTTTTGGCAAAGGAAAAAGAGTAAAAAGGTCTTTTTCATGAGAAGTTAAGGAGTAAGGGAGTAAAGGAGTTAAGACTAATGCCATTACTTCCATACGGCAAAAATGAATTAAGGAGCAAAGGTATTGTCTTAACTTCTTTACTCCCTTACTCCTTAACTCCTTGATAAATTTACTTCTTCTCCATCTTCATGAGCGTCTTGCCGTCATCGGCCTTGAACACGAGTTTGCCGCCTTTCTGCAGCTCGAACGACTTTGTCTTGCCTAAGGCTTGAAGCACCTTGCCCTCAGTCTCCATAGCGGGACACATCATCTGCGTGGTGCCAGTATTGCCGAAAGATATCGTGCCGTTCTTGACGTCTGCCTCGAATCCGCCTATCAGGTTATTACAGCTTGCGTTGCCGTACAGGCGCATTTCCTTTGCGTTAAGTCCGATGAAGGCTTCCTTCTCGCCAGGCAGTGGCTTGACTCCCTGGCCATCGACTTCTGTTATCTTCCATTCTCCGTTAAGTGCGTCGATTGACGTTACCGCAACACGCGATGTTCCGCACGATGTCAGGCCGGCTAACATGCCTGCCATGCACAACGAAATGAATAATTTTCTCATGACTTTTCTCCTTTTTTATTTCTGTTATTTATACATTTTGGCGGCGCCAAGGCACCGCATGTAACCTAAACGGGTGCAAATGTACAGAAAAAGAGCGGAGAAATTAAGAATTAAGAGTCGGAAAATTAAGAATTAAGAGTTAAGAATTAAGAAAATATGCCATGTTGCTTATTTGACAAGGCATTTTTTCTTAATTCTTAACTCTTAATTCTTAATTCACGAAGTGCGTTTTCTTAATTCTTAACTCTTAATTCTTAATTTTCTTGTTTATGCTTACACATTGATTTCCGTTGACGCTTTTATTTCGCGTTATTCAGAAAAATAAATCCTATGCAGGCAAATATCGCAGTTTTCGGTGTGCAGAAATAACACATTGCATATCAACCGATTAACATCAAGACACGGCTGATTGTGCAACTATTGACGGCCATGAAGAATGCAAAAGGCCGTCTTTCGGCATGCAAAAGACGGCCTTTAACATTCCTTTCGACGGCATATGGCAACATGAAAAACTGCCTTTTACACAGCGAACAACCGCCACACGGCATTCAAAAGCACGCCATTCGCCCACAAATCAACGTCTTCCCATCATGAAAAACATGACCCAACGCCGCCTTAAAAGGCTATTTCACGGATTACGGACGACATTTTCCGACTGACGTTTTGCTATGAGTTGCATCATTTTACATTTCATACTGAACAGATAAACTTTTTCTTACAATAACAAAAACATGTATAGCTTAATGAAAAATGTACTGCTTCTGTTCAAAAAAATAAGAACAAAAACATTGTATCCTTTTGCTTTTCTCGCTATTAATACTTATCTTTGCAGTAAAAGGAGTAAAGCCTATTATATCTATACCTGGCTTACTATAAACTAAAACAATATACTACATGTGGAAAGAAAAGCTTGGTAATTTATCTTATAGATGTGTCCAAATACTTTCTGACGGGTGTTTTTGTTGCCTCATTAATAAAGGATTTGGAAGATGTGCGTTGGCTGATATATGTTCTTAGCGGCACAATAGCAGCTTTATTACTAATATCAGGTTTAATCTTAGTTAATCAAAAAGAAAAGAAATGACAGGAACACTGATTATTTTAGGCATGGTCGGGATACCGTGTATCATCTTCTTGCTGTATTGCCTTACCCCGAGCGGCAAGCGCTGGCTGCGCAAGAACAACATGATTTGACGCCGTGGCGGCACAGACTGACGGTATGACATAATACGATGATTGACAAAGCGACGATAGACAGGATTATGGACGCGGCGAACATAGTTGACGTCGTGTCTGAGTTTGTCACCCTGCGCAAGGCCGGGGTGAACTATAAGGGCTTGTGCCCGTTCCACAACGAGAAGACTCCCTCGTTCGTCGTGTCGCCGTCGAAAGGCTACTGCCACTGCTTCTCCTGCGGCAAGGGAGGCAACGTGGTAGGCTTCATCATGGAGCACGAGCAGATGACCTATCCCGAAGCCCTGCGCTGGCTGGCCAAGAAATACAACATCGAGATACACGAACGTGAGCTGACCGACGATGAACGACGCGAGGAGAACGAGCGCGAGAGCCTGTTCATCATCAACGAATGGGCCCTGCATTACTTTCAGGACAACCTGCTAAACACGGAGAAAGGACAGGCCATAGGCATGCAGTACTTCCGCTCACGAGGCTTCCGCGACGACACGATAAACCGCTTCCAGCTCGGCTACGCCATGCCGGAGCGCGACGCACTGGCACGCACGGCGCTGGCCAAGGGCTTCAAGGAGCAGTACCTCATCGACACGGGACTGTGCTACCGCAAGGAGGACGGCACCCTACAAGACCGCTACCACGGCCGGGTGATATTCCCGGTGCACACCGTAACGGGGCGTGTGGTTGCCTTCGGAGGGCGCATTCTCGAGAACAACAAGAAGCTGGCGAAGTACGTCAACTCGCCAGAGTCGCTCATTTACCACAAGAGCAACGAGCTGTACGGCATATACCAGGCCAAGCATGCCATAACGAAAAACGACCGCTGCTACCTTGTCGAAGGGTATATCGACGTCACGTCAATGCACCAGAGCGGCGTTGAGAACGTCGTGGCATCATCAGGAACGTCGCTTACCACGGGGCAGATACGCCTCATCCACCGCTTCACAAGCAACATAACGGTGCTTTATGACGGCGACGCCGCGGGCATACACGCCTCAATCAGGGGTATCGACATGCTGCTGGCCGAAGGCATGAACGTGAAGGTGCTGCTGCTGCCCGACGGCGACGACCCCGACAGTTTCGCGCGGAAACACACGGCACAGGAATTCCGCGACTACATCGAAAGCCACCAGACCGACTTCATCGAGTTCAAGACCAACCTGCTGCTGCGCGGCGTCACCGACCCCATTAAGCGCTCCGAGGCTATCAGCAGCATAGTAAAGAGCGTGTCGGTAATACAAGACCAGATCACGCGCGCTACCTATATAACCGAATGCGCGCACCGCCTCGGCATGAACGAGGCCACGCTAATCAACACAGCCAACAAGTTCATACGTGGCGAAATAGAGGAAAAGCAGAAGGAACAACGGCGCGAAGAGGCCAAGGCAGACACCCCGGTGAAGCCCCTGCAGCCGCTTATGCCGGTAAGCCAGGCGCCGTCCGTGGAGTTCATGCTCATGCAACTGGTGGTACGCCACGGCGAAGAGATACTGTACAAGGACGTCGAGACGGACGACGGAGGCAAGATAGACCTTAGCGTGTCGCAATATATCAGCTATGACCTCGGCGCCGACAACCTCAGATTTAAGAACGACCTGTACAACCGTATGCTTGCCGAGGCCGTCGAGCACAACAACGACGAGGGCTTCAAGGCTGAGACATACTTCACCCACCACCCGGACATTGACATAAGCCGGACGGCCACCAACATGGTGATTGACCACTTCCAACTGAGCAAGAGCCTGCAGGTGAAGCACGACGAGGACACCCTGCGCAACCAGGTTGAGCACCTGATACTCGACTTCCGCATGGATTACGTCGAGCAACACCTGAAGGACCTGAAGCGCGAAATCAGTCTCTCAATCAACGACACGGAAAAAATGATGAGGCTTATGGCCGAATACAAGGACATGCAAGTTATCCGCAACGAAATAGCCAAGGAGCTGGGCAGCGACATAATAATTCATAATTCTTAATTCATAATTCATAATTGGGCTGCATGATAACGGGTAATGAACCATACAACAAGAATCTACACCCTGCCCAATTATGAATTATGAATTAAGAATCATGAATTAACACCCTGCCCAATTATGAATTATGAATCGTGAATTATGAATTAGAAAGATGGTTTACTTTCATTGGTTGATATTCATTGTGTACGTATGCGTGGTGCTCGGAACCATGCTTACGGTGCTGATGGACAACCGCCAGCCGGCCAAGACGATGGCATGGGTGATGGTGCTCATCTTCATTCCCGTGATAGGTATCGTGCTTTACTTCTTCTTCGGGCAGAACACGCGCAAGGAGAAGTTCATCAGCCGGCAGAGCATGGACCAGCTAACGAAACGCTCCATGCTCGAATTCGCCGAGCAGCAGAACCTTGTGCTGCCCGAGGAACACAGCGTATTAATAAACCTGTTCAAGACACAAAACTGGGCATTGCCGTTCAAGAACAACACGACCGACATCCTTACTGACGGTACGGACTTTTTCATTTCGCTACTGCGCGACATCGGGCAAGCCACCCACCACATTCATCTGGAGACGTACATAATATGCGACGACCCCCTTGGCCACCTCTTGGCCGACGCGCTCGCGGACAAGGCAAGGCAAGGAGTGGAGGTCCGCTTTATATACGACGACGTGGGGTGCTGGAATGTTCCCAACTCTTTCTTCGAGCAGATGCGCAACGCCGGAATTGACGTACACGCCTTCATGCCCGTAAAATTCCCTGCGTTTACAAGCAAGGTGAACTACCGCAACCACCGCAAGCTGTGCGTAATAGACGGCAAGATAGGATATATCGGCGGCATGAACGTTGCAATGCGCTACGTGAAAGGCAGCAACGGGCGCGCATGGAGGGACACGCACATGCGCATTCGCGGTGGCGCCGTGTACGGCATTCAGCGCGCTTTTCTTGTCGACTGGTTTTTTGTTGACCGCACACTCGTTACCAACAGGTGTTACTACCCCATGCTTGACGGCAGCATAAACAACGACTGCATAATGCAGGTCGTAACGAGCAGCCCCATCAGTCCATGGCCGGAGATGATGCAGGGATACGTACGGATACTGCTCGAAGCGAAAAGATACGTCTACATGGAGACTCCATACTTCCTCCCGACGGAGCCGGTAATGTTTGCCATGCGTACCGCGGCGCTGGCAGGAGTGGACGTCAGGCTGATGGTTCCGCTGCATTCCGACGCCAAGTTCGTAGAATGGGCCAGCCGCCCGTACATCCAGGAAGCGGCCGACTCGGGCGTTAAGGTGTATCTGTATAAAGCCGGATTCAACCACTCAAAGCTGCTCGTGAGCGACGACTCGCTGTCAACATGCGGCTCAACGAACATCGACTTCCGCAGCTTCGAGAATAATTTTGAGAGCAACGTGTTCATATATGACAGCGGCATGGCGCAACGTATCAAGGCAGTATTCATCGGCGACATGAAGAATTGCGTGATGTACGGTGACTACATGCGTACCCGCCGCCTGTCGTTCACGCACCGTCTGTGGGAGTCGTTCGTGAGATTGTTCTCCCCATTGATGTAGTTTGGCGCCCACATTGCAGACCGCAGTATTTACGGATATAAACAACGCGTTTCCAAAAGGCCGTCTCTTATGTTGCAAAAGACGGCCTTTTATCGTCTAAAAGGTGGCCTTTGGACTTGCGAAAGGCCACCTTTTGGAAATACGCTTTCCGCAGGCGCCACAACAACCGGTTAACAGCGCCTGTCAGGGTAGTAGTGAACAGCAGTCCCATTTATTTCCGCCATCTTCAAATTTTCTTCAAAATTTTACGTTATCTTTGCGTATAAAATCCTTACAGCAGTAAGGTCATATTACTTAAAACAGGATAAATCCATGTGGAAATACTATGCTTTGCTCTCGGCATTCTTCGCCGCGCTGACGGCAATCTTCGCCAAGATTGGCGTAAAAGACATCAACTCTGACCTGGCTACGGCAATACGCACATCGGTCATACTGCTCATTACGTGGGGCATTGTCATAGCAGGCAGCCACCTGGCTGAGGTAAGAAGCATACCGCGCCACGCATGGTTGTTCCTCATCCTGTCAGGAGCGGCTACAGGCCTGTCCTGGTTGTTTTACTTCAAGGCGTTGCAGTCAGGCGATGCATCACGCGTTGCGCCGATAGACAAGCTGAGCGTTCCCATAACGATATGCCTCGCATTCCTGTTCCTGAAAGAGCCTGTCAGCCCGAAAGTAATTGTCGGAGCATTGCTGATAACGGCCGGAAGCATTGTGATGTTGTCAAAATAAACAATAATAAGTATAAGGAGACAGCAGAACATGAAAATCCTGATTGTTGAAGACGAACGAAACTTGTCAGACAGCATCGTAACGTATTTGGGCACAGAAAAATACCTTTGCGAGCAGGCGTTCACGTACGCGGACGCAAGGATGAAAATAAACGTCTACGAATATGACTGCATATTGCTCGACCTCATGCTGCCGGGCGGCAACGGGCTAAGCCTTTTACGTGATATAAGGAAAAGGAGAAACCCTGTAGGAATTATCATAATTTCCGCTAAAGACTCACTCGACGACAAGGTGAAAGGCCTTGAGATAGGCGCCGACGACTATCTGTCAAAGCCATTCCACCTGGCTGAACTCAGCATGCGCATTTATGCTGTGATACGCCGCAAGAAGTTCTATGCCAACAACATTATCGAAAGCAACGGCATAACCATTGACCTTCTGGAGAAATCAGTGGCAATAGGCAACGTTGCGGTAACGCTGACAAAATCGGAATACGAGCTGTTGCTGTTTTTCATAAGCAACAAAGAAAGAGTCATATCGAAAAGTGCCATGGCTGAACATCTCAGCGGAGAGATGGCCGACATGCTTGACAATTACGACTTTGTGTACACACATATCAAGAACTTGAAAGCCAAACTGACCGCCGCAGGCTGCAATGACTGCATAAGGAATGTTTATGGCATGGGGTATAAATGGATTGAACACTGACCGACAAACCAACAAATTATGGGAAAACACAGAATCGGACTGCTGAGAAACACGCTGACATGGTTCGTGATATGCATGATTGCGCTCATGCTGCTTGCCACTCCGCTGTTCTATTGGCTGACCAAAAGCTTTTACGCTGAAGACTTGATTGACCTGATTGAGGCAGTACAAAGAGGACAGTCGATACCCAGACTCGACCTTGAGGAGGACATAATACAGGGAGTGATGATACAGTTCGGTATTATCACGGTCGTATCCGGCATTGCCGTAGTACTAACGATAAGCCTTATATCAAAACGCATCTGGCGCCCGTTCTACAACACCCTTGAAGCCGTGGAGAGCTTCAGGCTGGAAAGCGGCGTGCTGCCATCATTACAGGAAAGCCGGATAAAAGAGTTCTCCGACTTGAACACAGCCCTAAGCCACTTGATGACAGGATGCATAAAGAGCTTCCGTGTGCAAAAGGAGTTTACCGAAAACGCCTCTCACGAACTGCAAACGCCGCTGGCGGTGTTCAGAAGCAAGCTCGACATACTGTCGCAACTGCCCGAACTTACCGAACGGCAGGCCACGATAATACAGGACCTCAACCAGATTAACAACCGCATGTCGCGCCTTAACCGCAACCTTTTGCTGCTCGCCAAGATGGAGAACAGCCAGTTTGACGGTACAGGACTGGTGGATGTAGTCGACGTAGTGAAGGATATGCCTTATATTGAAAGCCTGCTGGGCGGCTTGACGCTGCATACCGACTTCAGTGTCGGCACGTTGCAGGTTAGGGCAAACCGTCCGTTGCTTGAGATTCTGTTCAGTAATCTTATCGTAAATGCCGTAAGACATAACAAGCCGCAAGGGGAAATACTCGTCAAGGTTACGCCCGAAAGCCTCATAGTAGCCAACACGTCATACGAAAAGGCACTCGACGGAAACAAGATATTCGAGCGCTTTTACCGCCCTACGCAAGACTCAAAAGGCTGCGGGCTCGGCCTGTCAATCGTAAAAGCCGTATGCAATTACCACGGCTGGAAAGCCGGATACTCATATAAAAAAGAAGGATGGCACGAATTTAAAATAACATTCATATAATCCACAACATTTCTTCAAACTCGCCCTTTATCTTTGCCTTCGTAAACACGACAAAGTATTTTCATTAGGGCATTATGTTTTGTGGATTAATCAATTATCTGGACAATCTTGACAGAATCATTACCGTAACGTTGAACTTCAACGGAGGCCATCTTGCCGACATCACAGCCGTAGGGCTCTCATCACGTTATATATGGATACCGGTCGGCATGTTGTTCATCTATAAAATCATGGCGGCTCATGGCAACAAATACAAACGGATAGCGGCAATCATATTGGGCCTTGCCGTAGTTGTAACCTTGTGCGACCAGATATCAGCGTCCGTCATGAAGCCGTTTTTCGCCCGTCTACGCCCGTCGCACGACATGCAAGTATGCGGACTTCTACATTATGTAGGCTCATACCGAGGCGGCACTTATGGCTTTGTATCAAGCCACGCGGCAAATGCGTTAGGCGCGGCAGTGTACACATTAAGGTTTGCCAAGGGCAAGCGGTACGCCATATTCGTGCTGGCTTTTGCCATCCTGGTCGGTTATTCACGCGTATACCTCGGCGTACATTACGTCGGCGACGTAGTTTGCGGCGCTTTGTTCGGCGCTTTTGTAGGATACATTATCGGCTTGATTATCTTCCGTTTCATGAAACCAAGGTTGCCATATCATTGCCATTTCGACGGGAAATGGCCGTTTATCACGCTGCGGAAAATATCGAATATCAACGTTGGCTCAATATAAACATTGTCATGAAAAGTCCTTAATCCTGCAAAAACGGACAATCGTATCCTGTCATTTTACATTATCCTCAATCCGGAACAGACTGAAGTTGACACTTCCATAAGCACGATGCTCGACGAACCCGGGCACATCCTCAAAACTGTTAGCTGCCCCATGCTCAAATACGAAAACGCCTCCCGGCTTCAGGATATTGCGCTCAAGTATCATTTCAGGCAGTTTAGGAAGCTCGGGCAAGGCATAAGGAGGGTCGGCAAAGATAAAATCGAACTGAACGTGACAGCTCCTTATAAACCTGAACACGTCACCACGCAGTGGCACGCACTTGTCCGTACCTAATTTCTTCAGACATTGTTTTATGAAGGCATGGTGGTCACGGTCGGCCTCAACGCTTATCACCGAAGCACAGCCTCGCGACAGAAGTTCAAGCGATATACTGCCAGTACCCGAGAAGAGGTCGAGAGCCGTGGCACCGTCAAAGTCGATATAGCCGTTAAGGACATTGAATATGTTTTCCTTGGCAAAGTCGGTTGTAGGCCTTGCCTTGAACGTTTTAGGTATGTCGAAATGACGACCTTTGTATATTCCGGTTATTATTCGCATTGTTGCTAAAGCCTTAATTTTTCACGAAATACGTCAGCAAGTCGTACGGAAGATTCTTAATCTCCGTTATTGGGGCACGGTTAAACTCCGCTTTAGGATTTACCACATACACGTTTTGGATGAAAGTATGCAGTTCCTGCATGAGCTCATCACGTGCCGGAAGCTCGCCCACGAGGTGCAGCTCGTCGCGCTTGTTGTCGAAAGCGAGCTGTTTCCATATATTCAGGATGAAGTAGACGGCGTCAGGCACAAGGTTGGTGTTAAAGCTGTTAGTAAACCTGAACCTGTTTTGCTGGAAGCTGAACACGTCCATCTTCTTGTCATGGAAATAAGCGTAGAGCTTCATCCTCACGCCAGTAAAGCTCCTACGGTACAAATGATTCCACACGGGAGCGCAAACATGGGTGAAGCGCACGTCGGCAAAATGGTCGTCGATGACGAGCTTCAAGTCCTTGTTGACGGAATATACGGCCACGGCATTAAGCGACGGCAACACCGTAGAGAGCACCGTCTCGCCCTCACGACCGGTTATGGCATGGCGGTAAAGCACCTCCTTCGAACCTTCATTAAACTCGTCTACCGGTATCATCAGCACCGGGGAATCAAGCAGGACCATAGCCCTCTGCCATCCGTTGCTAAGCAAGTCTATCTCCTTGAAAGCCTCGCGAAGGTTAGCCGCCATGGATATTCCGCTCCTCACGGTGTAAGGTTCGTACACAATGCTGCCGCTCCGGCTGGCATCAAGCGCCGAGAACGACAACGTCTGCCGCCCCACCCTGATGGTAAGGCGCGGTTTCTTCACTATATTCCGGTTGGTATCTTGTATGGTCATGGACTTATGGTGTTGTCTTATTTTCCTATTATAAGGCAGAGGTTACGCCAAGGCACATCAACGGTCACTCCCAGTTACCGGCGTTATCGTTGGGCGTCATCAGGTCGCCTATCTTCAGCCCGGGGTACCGTCCGTTGTTATAAGCCTCTTCGGTAAGGTTGGATATGCTGTTGCCGTCAAGGCCCTTGAGATAGTCTTCATACGTAGCGCCGCACTCCATCAGAGGCAACTGACGGCCTGATTTCGTCAGTTGGGTCGTCACCGCGATGTCGAACTTCTTGCCGTCGGCAAAGGGTATGAACTGCAACGAGTCTGCAAGGTATCCCCCTTTAACCAACGCAGCGAAATCGTCGGTATACGTACCGTTTACCTTACGGTATTTTTCCTCGGCGTATCTGATCTTCACAAGGCGCTCCTTCACAACACGCTCACGTGCTGCCATCTGTTTGTCAAAGCGCAGCGGAGCGTATATACTCAGGCCGCACACTACCGCGAGTGCCGCCGCCAATACGGCCAATATGCAACTTTTGTTTATTCTGGGGCCCATGTCGTCACTTATATTCATACCCGCTGAAGCACGTAATAGCATTTTACGGCCCGCCAAGGCATGATGTTCCGTTTATTTTTAGTAAGTTTGCATTATGCTGAAGAGCACCGTGTTACGGTGCAAAATTACACCAAATAATCCGTAAAATCAAACCTTTAGGCTAAAAACTGATGATAATGGAAGATTTGACACGCCGCGTACGACTGGCTTTCGGCTTTGTCCCCACCGCCGAACAGGCCGCGGCCATCGACACGTTCTGCCGTTTCATGACCGACCGCGACGACCGCTCAGCCTTCATCATGCGAGGTTCGGCCGGTACGGGCAAGACCTCTCTGGCCGCCGCAATGGTCAAGGCGGTCAAGGCTTTGGGGCATAAGGTGGCCCTGCTGGCGCCCACAGGGCGTGCCGCCAAGGTGTTCTCGCTCAACGCAGGACAACCGGCGCTGACCATACACCGCCGTATCTACCGACAGAAAACGTTTACCGGCGACATGACGGGCTTCAACCTGAACGTCAACCTGACGCCCGACACGCTGTTCATGGTGGACGAAGCCTCGATGATTGCCGACGAGTCGCCTTCCGACGCGGCACTGTTCGGTTCGGGACGCTTGCTCGACGACCTTATACAATATGTCTACAACGGCAACAACTGCCGGTTAATGCTAATCGGAGACAAGGCCCAGCTGCCGCCCGTAGGCGAGGAAGAGTCGCCCGCCCTGTCGGCCTTCGTGCTTGAGGACTACGGTCTGAAGGTGTACCAGTGCGACCTGAACGAAGTGCTGCGCCAGGCCGCCGGCTCCGGCATTCTGTACAACGCGACGGTAATCAGGCAGATGATAACCCACGACGAGGCCACCGGTCTGCCCATGATACGCTTCTCGGGATTCGCCGACATACGCATTGTGCCGGGCGACGAGCTTATTGAACAGCTCAACACCAGCTACTCCGAAGTAGGCATTGACGAGACAATCGTCGTGACCCGAAGCAACAAACGCGCCAACATATACAACTCGGGAATACGCGGAATGGTGCTCGACCGTGAGGAACAGCTCACCACCGGCGACATGCTCATGGTGGTAAAGAACAACTATTACTGGCTGGAGAAGGAGAGAATGAACGAAAAATTAAAAGTGAAAAATGATAAATCCAATAGCGATACAGGTTCTTTATCCACAAAGCAAACGGATTCTTCACCGTCAACTGTCAGCTTTTCACTTCCTTCTTCATTCATCGCGAACGGCGACCGGGCCATCGTACGCCGCGTGCGCAACGTGCGCGAGCTGTACGGCTTCAGGTTTGCCGACGTGCTGTTGCGCTTTCCCGACTACGACAATTACGAGCTGCAGGCCACCGTATTGACCGATACACTCACGTCCGACGCGCCCGCGCTGACCCGTGAACAGAGCAACCAGCTGTTCAACTCGGTGCTCGAGGACTATCAGGACATACCCCGTAAGGCCGACCGAATGAAGCAAATACGACAGGACATGTACTACAACGCCCTGCAAGTGAAGTACGCATACGCCGTGACCTGCCACAAGGCGCAGGGCGGACAGTGGGCGCACGTGTACATAGACCAGGGCTACATGACCGACGACATGCTCACTCCGGACTACATCCACTGGCTGTACACGGCCTTCACGCGCGCCACCGAGCGCCTGTTTCTCGTCAACTGGCCCAAGACGCAGACACAGGAATAACCCCGTATCACCGCAATTCACGCCGTCTCCCCTCGCCTCTTGCCGTAACGCAAGCCGCGAGGGGAGGTTTGTTTCCACACATATAGCAAAACAGCACATGAAAACCGTAAGCAAAACCAGTGCCTTCAGTTACAATCAACCACCACAACCATACGCTCAATCAACAACCGTAAGCATTACGACACACTTCCCTTTCAATTTCAAAAGGCCGTCTTTTACCTTGCAAAAGACGGCCTTTTACACGCCGAAAGGTGACCTTTCGCAACACCGTTTGCCGCCTTTTGCAAAGCTGGTAAACTATAACACAGTGACATTTGGTGACCGTAAGCCTTTAAGTAAATACCTTGTTTATTTTTCGAGGACAACATTTGCATTAGTCATCTATATTTTGTAATTTTGTAGGAAGATTGTAATGCGCTTTAGAAAAATCTCAAAATATGATTTAATACATGAATACAGGTAAGCAAATATGTGAAATATTGAAATCCCTACGCAAGGATATCGCAACCAAGTATGATTTAAAATACGAACCGACGGAATGCGATTTTACAGGCGACTGCCCAGGTTTTTGCGAATATTGCGACGCTGAAATCAAGGACTTGGAACGTCAGTTTTATGAAAAACATCATGGGTTGACGGCCATGATATACAATGATTTCAGTCAAGAAGTAAGTAATCGATGCGTTAATTTGATAGATACAATCAACCGATGGAACACCCCTGAGCAATTAATGGGAGGTATTAGGCCATACAGTGATATGCAGGAAGAGAAAGAGAAAAAGATAAGAAAAAGGGTATATAAAAAATAAATTGATTATGGAAGATGATATTATAACTGATTTAAAAGAAAAACTAAACAGGAAGAATTTTGCTAATTGTACAAAAGATGAAGACTACCAAAGAGCTTTTGAGAACATAGCCAACATTCTGTTGAACAAAATCGCCATAAAAAAAGGCGACAAGGAATACTGGATTAATGAAGTAGAATTTTACTTGTACAACAACAATCATCGTGATATAATCACGTATCCGAGAGTATGTGAAGCCGGCCAATGGCTCTTCCATTCAAGCGGTGTAGACATTTCTTTTGAAAGTTATGTAAAGACAGAACAAGATGAACAAGGCCTGTTCCAACCTGTTCTTGACGAGGATGCGTTCTTCGGAGGAATATTAATAAGGTCTATTTACCCTACCAATAGTAGCAGTGAAGTTTCAAAAAAGCTTAAACTTGACGGACCATATAAAGTGGAATGGACATTATTTGACAAATTTGATGCCTTCAATGACATAAAAAATTTCCCATATTTGATATCAAGGAAGGAAATAAAGAATGGCCTGAATATCAATCAACGGCGCAATCTGCTCACGAAAGGGAAATCCGAAGAACAGAAGGTACATGACATATTAAAATACAACTATTATAAAAGCGAAATACCAGACTACGAGTTAGTTGAGTCGTTTAAAAGTTATTCAAAAGCGAAATACCGTTTTAACGTATGATAAAAGACCAAGATACTAACATCGTTTACCTGTCGGAATGGCTTTCAGACAAGAACGAAGGCTATCCTGGTTTATTCAAACGTCTCACCACTTTACTTAATAAGTTAGGCATAAAATGGGACGTATTGAAACATACCAACGATTATTGGGCACGTGACTATATGCCAATACAGGTATCGAAAGACGACTTCCTTAAATTCAAATACCGTCCAGACTACCTGTATAAAGTAGAAGGAAGGGAGCAATATATTACAGATTGTTCGGATGCTTGTGCCGAATTGGGCATTAAATACCGTGAGAGCGACATCATAATTGATGGCGGAAACATCGTTTGGTGTGGCGAATACGCTATCATTACGGATAAGGTTTTTGAAGAAAATGATATACCGAAGAACGATGATAAGTTGTCGGCAGATATAGAAAAGGCATTGGGACACAAAGTGATTTTTATACCGTGGGTGCGCCATGCTGAACCACACGAGGAAGGAAAAGACGTGTTCGGTCATGCCGACGGCTTCATAAAATATTGCGGAAACAACAAAATACTTATGTCAAACCACCGCGAGGCTTATCCTGAAGAGGCTGACGCAATACGTCAAGTACTTGAGAACCATGGATTTGAGGTAACTGAGATGCTTTACAACGTACCCGACCCGAACAAGGATTTGAACTGGGCTTACATTAATTTCCTGCAAGTTGGGCTCGAAATAATCATGCCTTGCTTCGGCATTGACGAAGATAAACAAGCTGAAAGATATGTCACAGAGGCTTTTCCTGAATGTAATGTACACACCATTAGGATGAAAAGCGTCGCTTTTAAAGGTGGTGCGCTGCATTGCCTGACGTGGAACATTGTGCGCTGACGCCATGCACGAACCTGCGCCCAAGCGGCTATTCATTCGGCAATAAATTCTATAACTCCTTTAAATTCTATAACTTCATAACATAAGATGACACAGATACTACTCTTTTTGGCCGGCGCGCTGGTGGCCACCATCATCCTGATGATAGCCAACCAAAAGAAAACAAAACTGCTGGACGACCGCATCGCGGCGCTGACGGGCGACATATCGGCCAAGCAAAGGGAAGCCGAGATGCTCGCAAGGCAACTCGACGAGGCCAAGCGTGACGGCGAACGGCTGATGAACGACACCAAACGGCAATACGACGAACTGCTAGCCGACGCCAAGAACGACGGCGAACGCAGACTGGAGGCTGCCCGCAAGCAGTACGCGGAACAGCTGGCCGAGGTGAACGAACGCAACGAACGCGAGAAGGCTGAGCGCACGGCTATGCTCGACAGGCAGTTTGCCGAGCGACTGAAGCTGGTGCAGGAGCAGCTGAACACTACCACTGAGCGCCTGCTGAAACAACGTTCTGAGGAACTCGACATGGCCAACCGCAACCAGATGGGCGCCATAATAGCCCCGCTGAGGGAGGTTATGACCGAAATGAAGAAGTCGATGGACGACAACCGCGAGTCGTTTACGCGCAGCACGGCGTCGCTAAGCGAACAGCTGAGGCAAATGCACGCCACGACCGAAAGCCTCGGACTGGAAGCGGAAAAACTGTCGAAAGCCCTCCAGACGGGGCCAAAGATACAGGGTGATTTCGGCGAAATGAAGCTGAACGACCTGCTTGACAAGTTCGGATTCACCAAAGGCGTGGAGTACGATGTACAGTACACGATGCGCGACTCCAAGGGAAACGTAATCCATAACGACGACACCAACGACATGATGCGCCCCGACGTGGTGCTGCATTACCCCGACCACAAGGACGTAATCATCGACTCAAAGGCGTCGCTGACAGCCTTTATCGGCTACGTAAACGCCGAAACGGACGCCGAACGCAAAGCCTTTCTCGACGAACACGTAAAGAGTGTCCGCCGACATGTTGACGAGCTGTCGGCCAAAAGCTACGGCAAGTACTCCATGGAGGGCGGCACCACGCTTGATTTCGTAATCATGTTCGTGCCCCAGGAAGCGGCAATGCAGCTGGCGGTGTCGGCCGATGCTTCATTATGGAACTACGCCTTCGAGCGCAACGTGATAATAACCGGCGAGCAAAACCTGTTCTCCCTGCTCCGATTACTACAGATTGCATGGACGCAACAGCGGCAGGCCGAGAACCAGGAGCAGGTGTTCGGTCTGGCAAACATCCTCGTTGAGCGCGTCGGACTGTTCGTAGAGCGATTCGACAAGCTCGGCAAAAGTTTCGAAGCGGCACAGAAGTCATACGACGAAGCACGAAAGTCGCTCAGCGGAAACCAGAGCTTCATCAGCTCCGCACGCCGCCTCGTAAAGATGGGAGCGAAGGAAAATCCGAGAAGGAAGCTGCCCGAAGAGGAGGAAGAAAATTAAGAGTTAAGAATTAAGAAAAATGCCTTGCATGATGTCTTCCTGGCCTTCCTATTTGGCTCATTGGCCTAATTGGGCTTATCCTAACCAATCCAAATCAATCAAGTCATATTTTCTTAACTCTTAATTCTTAACTCCCAACATCCGTTGTAACTGTATTGTAACATCGGTGTAACACGTATGAATACCAATATAAGTACTTTTGCAGCAGGTATTATAAAAAGATAATCATTTATGGATAATAACTATCGAATATTGGTCGTTGACGACGAGCAAGACTTGTGCGAAATCCTTAAGTTCAACCTTGAGACCGACGGTTACGTAGTAGAGACTGCCAACTCGGCCGAAGAAGCCCTGAAGATGAACATCGAGAGCTTCGACCTACTGCTGCTCGACGTCATGATGGGCGGCATGTCAGGCTTTGCCATGGCCAAGAAACTGAAATCCGAGCCGGCGACAAAAGACATCCCGGTAATATTCCTGACGGCACGCGACACCGAAAACGACACCGTCACCGGATTCAATCTCGGCGCCGACGACTATATCTCAAAACCATTCTCCATAAGGGAGGTGCTCGTAAGGATACGCGCCGTACTGCGCCGCACTGCCGAAAAGGAAGGTGCACAGCAGTCAAACGTGCTGCGCTACCAAGGCCTTGAGCTAAACCTCGACAAGAAGACAGTAAGCATTGACGGCGAGGATGTGCCGTTCACAAAGACGGAATTCGAGATTCTTCACCTGCTTCTCGACGAGAAAGGCCGCGTATTCTCACGCCAGGAACTTATCGACAGGATATGGCCGAAAGACGTGCTCGTGCTCGACCGCACCGTGGACGTAAACATAACGCGCCTGAGAAAAAAGATAGGCAAGTTCTCGAAGTGCATTGTCACACGACTCGGATTCGGCTATTATTTCGATGCATAACCGTTAGCCGCAGACGAGGGAAAGTCACAAAAAGGGTTTGAAGGCGTGTTCCTCCCGCCACTACGCGCGGTCAAGGAAGGCGCCGAAACCTGTTTTTACGGCCTGCCGGGCACCCGACGCACTCCCAACCCGAAACCATCCCAGCCCCTACCCACCATTAAACACACAGAATAAGCAATGTTCAGGACTTCTGTTGGAACACGACTTTATGTCAGCGTACTGTCAGTATTCATTGTCTTCGCCGCCGCGTTCATTATATTCCAGCACGCGCGCGAACGCGAATACAAGATAAACTCGCTAAACACGAGGCTGCAGGACTATAACTCAAGGATGATGGAAACGCTCGAATACATGGGCAATAATTCCGAAGAGGCCATAGACCAGTACGTAAAGAGCCACCACATACGCGGTTTGCGCGTCACGATGATAAGGCGTGACGGGCAGGTTGTCTACGACAATATGTATAAGGAATACGAAAAGATGGACAACCACAAGAACCGCGAAGAGGTAAGGGAGGCATTCGCCAACGGCAGCGGGTATGACTTCAGCCGCATAAGCTCGGCCCTGCACCAGGACTATTTCTACTCGGCTACATACGTACCGGAGTTCAACCTCGTAGTGCGCAGCGCCCTGCCCTACGACAACGGGCTTGCGCAAGTGCTCAAGGCTGACCAGCATTACCTGTGGTTCGCGCTTGTCGCCATGCTCATACTGGTGTTCATCCTCTACCGTTTCACCAGCCGCCTGGGTGACAACATAACGCGCCTGCGCCTCTTTGCCAGCCGGGCCGACCACAACGAGAGCCTCGACACTGAAGACCTCGTAGGTTTTCCGGGCGACGAGCTGGGCGAAATAGCCGAACGGATAATCAAAATTTACAAGCGGCTGCAAAAGACGAAAGAGGAGCAGAACGTGCTGAAACGCCAGCTCACGCAAAACATTGCGCACGAGCTGAAGACGCCCGTAGCCAGCATACAGGGGTACCTTGAGACAATACTGGAGAACCCGAACATAAACGAAGCCATGAAACAGCAGTTCCTCCAGCGGTGCTATGCCCAGTCGCAACGGCTCGCCTCGCTGCTGCGCGACATCTCGACGCTCAACCGTCTTGACGACGCGCCCGAGATGGTTGACTTCGAAAAGGTAGACATCAGCGCCATGGTGGCCAGCATAATACAGGACACGTCGCTGGAAATGAGCGAGCGCGGCATGACATTCGACAACAAACTGCCTGACGGCATAACAGTAAAGGGCAACCAGTCACTGCTGTACAGCGTGTTCCGCAACCTGACAGACAACGCCGTGGCATACGCTGGCGAAGGCACGACGATAACCCTGTCGGTAGAACCCAAGGACGAGTTCTGGAGCTTTACGTTCAGCGACAACGGCGTTGGCGTGCCGTACGAGCACCTGCCGCGCCTGTTCGAGCGCTTCTACCGCGTGGACAAAGGCCGCAGCCGAAAGATGGGAGGCACTGGACTCGGACTGGCTATCGTAAAGAACGCCGTGCTGCTGCACGGCGGAACAATCTCCGTAAGCAACAACATAACGGGCGGACTCCGCTTCGAATTCACCCTGAAACGATAAAAGCCAAAACACGGCAGGGCGAAAACCGTAACATTTCGCCCTGTTTATGGTTACGTTTTAAAAGACATAATATAAGCCTGACGCTAATATATAACGAAGCAGCCTGGCTTTCCTTACAATCCAAAAGGCCGTCTTTCGGCTTGCGTTTTGCCGTCTTTCACAAAATGAAAGACGGCTTTTTACATTCCGACAGGTGGCTTTCCACAACGCAGGCAGCCTCTGGACGAACTGAAAGAGGTACTACGGAAACACGGGAACAAGAACAAAAATCCGCTTCACTAACATTTATTTTATATTCCATCCAACAATAATAAGATTCTCACACCAACAAAAGTGAAAAAGTTTCCCTTTCGCTTCGTTTAACCGAAATTTTGCACTATCTTTGCAACGGAAACGAATATTTGTAACCATTAATGGACGAAATTATCATCATTCTGCTATTAATCATGCTCAATGGCATATTCGCCATGTCTGAAATAGCAGTAATTCAAGCAAGAAAAACTACTTTATCAAACGACGAGAAAAAAGGCAACAAGGGCGCAAAGACGGCTTTGCGACTGGCCAACGACCCTGACCGTTTTCTTTCAACAGTACAGATTGGAATCACGCTCATAGGAATCCTGACGGGTATTTATTCCGGAGCCTCCATCTCCGGGCGGTTTTCCGACGTGTTCGAGAGCCTCGGCATGCCCGAGCGCTGGGCTTATCCGCTGGCACAGGGACTGATAGTAATCATCGTGACGTACCTCACTATAGTGTTCGGCGAGCTGGTGCCGAAGCGTATCGGCATGAGCGTGGCCGAGAAGGCGTCTGAAATCATATCGCGCCCGATGAACTTCCTGTCGGTCATCGCGTCGCCTTTCGTATGGATTCTGTCAAAAAGCACCGAGACAATAGTCAACCTGCTCGGCGTCAAGGACGCGGAAACGAAAGTGACCGAGGAGGACATCAAGTCCATCGTGCAGGAAGGCAAGGAGGACGGCGAGGTGCAGGAAGTTGAACAGGACATAGTAGAACGTGTCTTCATGCTCGGCGACCTGAAAGTTGACTCGCTGATGACCCACCGCTCCGAGGTGGTGACGCTCGACGTCAGCATGACTAAGGACGAAATCCGCCAGGTTCTTAACGACGACCTGTACGAGTCATACCCCGTAATAGACCACAGCCTTGAGAACATCGTTGGCGTAGTGTCGCTCAAGGACTTGATATTCCGCCTCAGCGACGAATCGGTAAACCTGAGGCAGATAATGCGCCCGGCGGTCTACATTTACGAGAACATGACCGTGTACAAAGCCCTCGAACAGATGAAGGAAAAACGACTGGCTCAGGCGTTCATATGCGACGAATTCGGCAGTTTCCAGGGGCTGATAACACTGCGTGACATCCTCGAGGGCCTCGTCGGCACAATCGACGAGGTGAACAACGAACCCGAGATTGTAAAACGTGAAGGCTCGGAAAGCTGGCTCGTCGACGGCCAATGCTCTTTCTACGACTTCCTTGCTTACTTCGACAAAGAGGACCTTTACGACAACGAACAGGACTACAACACACTCGCGGGGCTCATCATCGAGCAGCTGAAGCATATACCGCAAGCCGGCGAACATACGGACTGGAACTGCTTTAACCTTGAAATCGTCGACATGGACGGCGCCCGTATCGACAAGGTACTCGTAACGCTGAAAGACGAAAAGGATAGAGACTAAGACTGATATAATTACGAATCAAGAGCCAAGAAGCAACGCCCTGCGTCAAGCAGGACGAGAAAACACGCAGCCGGAAGCAAGCTTCCGACGTATTTTCCTTAATTCTTGACTCTTAATTCATAATTATTTTTGTCGTTCGCCTTATTTTACTTATTTTTGCAAAGACATTATTATATAACTTAAATCTTTTACAAAATGATAGAAATTCAAGCTGCCCAGGAACATCAGGCATTATCAATAGCACGGCTTATCATGCTCGCGATGAACTATGACTGCTGCCGTTACTTTACCGGTCCTGAGCATACACTTGACGATTTCGAGCGGGTAATGACGGAACTCGTGCTCGCAGACAACACACAGTACAGCTATCGCAACACCATCGTTGCCATAGACGAGGACGGGAAGCTATGCGGCATGTGCGTATCCTACGACGGGGCACGCCTGCACGAACTGAGGGCGGAATTCATAAAAGCGGCAAAAGAGAACTTCGGCCGCGAACTGACTGGCATGGAAGACGAAACGGGGCCAGGCGAACTCTACATCGACAGCATTGCCGTATTCGAAAGCTGCCGCGGCAAGGGCGTGGCAACCGCGCTGCTCAATGCCGCCATCGACAAAGCCAAAAAGATGGACATACCAGCCGTCGGACTGCTTGTTGACAAAGGAAACCCAAAGGCCGAAAAACTGTACGGCCGTATAGGATTCAAATATGTAGGTGAAAACACTTGGGGAGGACACCCCATGAAGCACCTGCAATACCAGTTGTAAGCTTCAGGAAAAGATCGTACCGTAAGGCGGCAAGGAGCCCCACAGCCAACACAAGGCTATAAGGCCACGCCCGACAGCCTTATAACAGGATAACAAATGACCTATGATAACCGTATAACATGAAATAATATGCAAGACAGCAAGTATTTGGTCGCCAATGACCGTGACGCACAATGGGGCCTCGTTGTCAACACCGTGGGATACGATGAGGTAGGACCTGACGAACCGTACCCTACCAAGGGACACGGCGACGGCTATTATTTTGACCCCGAGCGCGGGCGAATTCTTGATGAATACCAGATGCTTTACCTGGTGGAAGGTGAGGGAGTGTTCTCTTCACGGCATGTTACCGACGTACCGATAAAGGCCGGAGACATATTCCTACTGTTCCCCGGAGAATGGCATACATACCACCCACTGCCCGGAACGTTCTGGAAGAGTTACTGGATAGGCTACAAAGGGCGCAACATGGACGACAGACTGAAGTACAACTTCCTGTCGCTCGAAAAGCCAATCTACCACGTTGGCTTCAGCAACGACATTGTACACCTATACAAGTCGGCCATAGAGACGGCAAAGGAGGAGCCCGCACACATGCAACAGATACTCGCGGGAATAACCAACAACCTGATAGGCTTGATGTATTCGCTCGAACGCAACATGGAGCTTAGCCGCAAAGGAGGCTACGTCGACATGATTAACAGGGCGCGACTGCGTATCCGCGAGGGGGTTGAGTCAAAGATTACGGTGCAGGAAATAGCGGCGGAACTGGGCTCAAGCTACTCCAACTTCCGCAAGCTTTTCAAGGAGTACACGGGCCTGTCGCCGGCGTTCTACCAGCAAGACCTGAAACTCCAGCGCGCCAAGGAGCTGCTATCAACTACCGACATGAGCATTAAGGAAATAGCGTACAGGCTGAACTTCGACTCTCCTGACTATTTCTCAAGCAAATTCAAGACAAAGATTGGCTGCAAACCGAGCGAATACCGCTCGAGGATGAGATGATAAATAATTAAGAATTAAGAGTTAAGAATTAAGAAAATATGCCTCATCTGATATAACGGCAAAAGTGTTTTTCTTAATTCTTAACTCTTAATTCTTAATTTTCCTACAGTCCGATGACTGTTTTTTCAACCCAGTAAGCCAGGATTCCGGCCACGTATCCGATAAACGCTATCCATGAGATACGCTTCATGTACCAGATGAACGTGATTTTCTCAAGGCCCATGACTACTACGCCAGCTGCCGAGCCGATGATGAGCATTGAGCCACCCACGCCGGCACAGTAAGCCAACAGCTGCCAGAATATGCCGTCCTGGGCCATGTCGCCGACTTCAGCGAGGGGATACATTCCCATACATCCCGCTACAAGGGGTACATTGTCAACAATGCTCGAGAGTACGCCGATAATACCGGTGATAAGATAATGGTTGCCGTCAAACACGTCATTAAGGCCAGTGCCGAGCGCCGACAGCACGCCTATCTCCTGGAGACACGACACTGCCATGAGTATTCCGAGGAAGAACAGGATGGTGCCCATGTCGATGCGGGAGATGATATTTGTTATCCTCTTCTGCGTTCCGCCCTCCTCGTTGTGCTCGGGAGCCTTACGGTAGAATATCTCGGTAAACAGCCAAAGCACGCCAAGCACGAGCAGTATGCCGACGAACGGGGGCAGATGGGTTATAGACTTGAATATGGGGACGAAAATCAGGCCGCCTACTCCTATCCAGAATACAGCCTTGCGCTGGCCGTCGGTGAAGTCGTTATCCACGACAACGGTGCCGAGGTCGGCTCCGGCGTTGACGTTGCCCTTAAGCGAGAGCGACAGGATATAGGCAGGCAATACTACTGATACGAGCGAAGGTATGAACAGTTCCTTGATAACGCCGGCGGCGGTGATGAGGCTCTTGTTCCAGAGCATAATCGTAGTGACGTCGCCTATCGGCGAGAACGCTCCGCCTGAGTTGGCCGCAATGATGATAAGCGAGGCATAGATAAGCCTGTCCTTGCGGTCGTCGATGAGCTTGCGTAGAATCATTACCATGACGATGGCGGTAGTCATGTTGTCAAGTATGGCCGAAAGGAAGAAGGTCATGATGGTGATACGCCACAGCAGAGCCTTCTTGCTCCTGGTCTTGAGCATGTCGCGCACGAAGTTGAAGCCACCGTTCTGGTCTACCGTCTCGACGATAGTCATGGCTCCCATAAGGAAGAACAGCGTGGTGGCGGTGCTTCCGAGATGTCCCTCAATCACCGAACCAGCATAGGCGGCAATGCCGTCGGCAGTGATTTCCGCCGGGAAGTTGCCCGGGTCGAACATGTAGAGAGTCCAGCAGGCCACCAGCATTAGCAGGGCTACCGCAGCCTTGTTGACCTTGGTCAGGGTCTCAAGGGCGATGCATAAGTATCCGAATACGAATACTACGACAATTGTAAGTGTAAGTGTTGACATTAAGTTTGTTTTTAAGTTAAGATTGCTATTTCCAGATTGCAAAATTAATGATAATTTCTGAAAACTTCGTTTTATTAATAAACATTCACGTATTTTACTTTCTTTTACCACCGTTTTTATAGTGCCTATACGCCACCAGCGCCATTAGAGAGGCCTGTACACCACTACCCTTCCGCCGTGCCACCTCGCGGAAAGAGCCTGCCGGCCATTTGGCATGACGGCTTTAACCTACGGCAATGCAGCGGAATGGCAAATAACAAAGATACACTTATCGTCCTGCCCAATTCCGGACGACACGCAAAAGGCCGTCAAACGCATCGCAAAAGACGGCCTTTTACAGGCTGAAAGGCGGCCTTTCGGCTTACAAAAAGCCGTCTTTTACAAACACCTCGGCAACAAGGCCCTACGGCACACACGGCAAGACTCTCCGCAAGACATGTAAAACACTGATGCGCAACGCCTTAACCGCCGCAGGCAAAACCAAGGCTGAGCATGCCCACAAACAGGCCGCAAAGCCGTCATTTGTAAAATTCTCAAAACTTATTGTCAAAATATCAAATTACAATACGATATTTTATAAAATAATACTTACCTTTGCCAATGACAAGTAGTGCAGGCAAACTATTGACAGACATTCGCCGGCGCTCACACATATCCTATCAGACTACATAAGCAGCGGCGGAAAAGCACGCTCAGCTAAGCCATATACAACATGGCAAACCGGCCGCAAAAAGAAAATTTAATACATAAAAACATAAGAATGAACAATTCTCACTGCTACTTCGCTGTCGACCTCGGGGCGACAAGCGGCAGAACCATTGTCGGGACGATTGGCGACGGCAAAGTGGAACTTGAGGAGCTCACCCGCTTCCCCAACAACCTTATCGAGACGGGCGGACACTTCTATTGGGACATCTACGCCCTCTACTTCGAGATAATCAAGGGCCTCAAGCTTGCGGCAAAGCGCGGACTTGAGATAGAAAGCATAGGCATCGACACATGGGGAGTAGACTTTGTGTGCGTCGGTAACGACGGAGCGCTGCTGCGCAACCCTATATCCTACCGCGACCCATACACCTTCGGAGTGCCCGAGGAGTACTTCGCCAATGCCGTATCCAAGGAAGACGTCTACCGCGCCACGGGCATACAGTTCATGAACTTCAACTCACTGTTCCAGCTCTACGCCATGCGCCTTGCCGGCAACTCAGCCCTCAACAATGCCAACAAGATACTCTTCGTGCCCGATGCGCTGAGCTGGATGCTCACGGGAAAAGCCGTTTGCGAATATACAATAGCGTCAACCAGCCAGCTGCTCAACCCCGTAACCAAGGAACTTGACCCAAGGCTGCTTGACAGTCTGGAACTGTCGGGCGACATGTTCGGCCAGATGGTTACCCCGGGACACCGTATCGGCACGCTTACCGAAGAAGTACAGAAGATGACGGGACTCGGCCCCGTACCGGTAATAGCCGTGGCCGGACACGATACGGCAAGCGCAGTGGCGGCGGTTCCTGCCAAGGACGAACGCTTCGCGTACCTCAGCAGCGGCACGTGGAGCCTGATGGGCATAGAGACAAAAGAGCCTATTATTAATAATGTAAGCTACGACCGCAACTTCACCAACGAAGGCGGCATAGAGGGAACGACACGCTTCCTGAAGAACATCTGCGGCATGTGGCTGCTCGAAAGATGCCGCAAGGAATGGGGCGAGGACGCTCCCGCCGACTACGCAACGCTGCTGGCAGACGCCATGAAGGCACCGGCGTTCCAAAGCATAATCAACCCTGACGACGAGACATTCGCCAATCCGGCAGACATGCAGGAAGCAATCAAGGCGTACTGCCGCACCACAGGGCAGCACGTTCCAGAGGGATACGCCGAGATTTGCCGCTGTATCTTCGAGAGCCTTGCCCTGCGTTACCGCCAAGTGGCAGGCTGGCTGAAGGAGATGGCACCGTTCACTATCGACACATTGCACATAATAGGCGGAGGCTCAAGGAACGACTTGCTCAACCAGTTTACGGCCAACGCTACGGGACTGACCGTCCTCGCGGGGCCGCAAGAATGCACGGCACTGGGCAACATCATGCTTCAGGCCAAGGCTTCAGGCCAGGCCGGCGACATATTCGACATGCGACGGATTATCGCCGACAGCGTAAGCATAAAGCGTTTTGACCCGCAAGACCACGACTTATGGGACAAAGCCTACGGCAGATATCTGGAGGTGACAGGAAAGCAGTAGCCACACTACCGGAAAAACAGACAGGGAACAGCATGCGTACCCGCAGCCTGCCGACCAACCCATTTATTACGGCAGAATAAAATCAAATAACATAAACCTTAAAACGAACAACATGAAGGAAGAACTTATAACCAAGGCTTATGAAATAGCCAAAGAGCGTTACGCCGAAATAGGCGTCGACACGGAGAAAGTAATCGCGCAAATGCAAGATTTCCACCTCAGCCTGCACTGCTGGCAGACCGATGACGTAATCGGATTCGAGAACCTTACGGGCTCGCTTAGCGGCGGTATAGCCACAACAGGCAACTATCCCGGCCGTGCACGCAACATCGACGAGGTGCGCATGGACATAGAGAAGGCAAAAAGCCTCATACCGGGCACACACAGACTGAACCTGCACGAAATATACGGAGACTTCAAGGGCAAGTCCGTTGACCGCGACGAGGTAACTCCCGAATACTTCCTGAGCTGGATTGAGTGGGCTAAGGAAAACAACATGAAGCTCGACTTCAACTCAACATCGTTCTCACACCCGAAGAGCGGGAACCTTACCCTGGCTAACCCGGACGACGGAATACGCAACTTCTGGATTGAACACACAAAGCGCTGCCGCGCCATCGCAGAAGAAATGGGTAAGGCGCAGGGCGATCCATGCATAATGAACGTATGGGTACACGACGGAAGCAAGGACATGACAGTAAACAAGCTGAAGTACCGTGAACTGCTTAAAGCCTCGCTTGACGATATCTTCGCCACGAAGTACGACAACATGAAGGACTGCATCGAGAGCAAAGTATTCGGCATAGGACTGGAAAGCTACACCGTAGGTTCAAACGACTTCTATACCGCTTACGCAGCCCAGACAGGCAAGATGATAACCCTCGACACCGGCCACTTCCACCCGACGGAGAGCGTTGCGGACAAAGTTTCGGCCATGTTGCTGTACGTTCCGGAGCTTATGCTCCACGTAAGCCGTCCTATCCGCTGGGATTCCGACCACGTAACCATCATGGACGACCCGACCATGGACCTCTTCAACGAGATTGTAAGGGCAGGTGCGCTTGACCGTGTTCACTACGGTCTCGACTACTTCGACGCTTCAATCAACCGTATCGGAGCGTACGTCATCGGTAGCCGCGCAGCCCAGAAGTGCATGCTCCGCGCCCTGTTGGAGCCATTGGCTACGCTCAGGAAATACGAGGACGAGGGCAAGGGATTCGAGCGTCTGGCACTGCTCGAGGAAGAGAAAGCCCTGCCTTGGAACGCGGTTTACGACGAATTCTGCCTGCGCAACAACGTTCCCGTAGGCCAGGACTTCATCGCCGAGGTGGAGAAATACGAGAACGACGTAACGTCAAAGAGAAACTGATAACACAACAAACAGTCAAGAAACAAGCAGACAAGGATAAAGCCCTTGCCTGCTTGTTATCTTTTTACAGGCAAACTTTATATCATGGAAATATTTATCGGACTTTTGATAATCGCCATCGGCGCCTTCTGCCAGTCAAGCTGCTACGTGCCTATCAATAAGATAAAGGCATGGAGCTGGGAGTCTTACTGGCTCGTGCAGGGCATCTTCGCATGGCTGATATTCCCGCTGTTGGGCGCATTGCTGGCCGTACCCGAAGGGCACGGGCTCATGGAGCTGTACACGGCCGACCCGAAAGCGTCGCTGCTCACGATGTTCTTCGGCGTCCTGTGGGGTATAGGAGGATTGACATTCGGCCTTTCCATGCGCTATCTCGGCGTAGCTCTTGGCCAAAGCATAGCCCTCGGCACGTGCGCGGGACTTGGAACGATACTTACCCCTGTGTTCACGGGTAACACCCAAGACCTTACCACACCGGTTATAGTAGGCGTGGTGGTCACGCTGATAGGCATTGGAGTTATCGGAGTGGCAGGCAACATGAAGTCGCAGTCGCTAAGCGAGGAGGAAAAGAAGAAGGCTGTTAAGGACTTCAACTTTACCAAGGGCATAATAGTGGCATTGCTCGCGGGCTTTATGAGCGCCTGTTTCAGCATAGGCCTGGGCTTCGGCGAGCACCTTAATTTCGGCGATGCGACGGCTCCGATGTTCAAGACCCTGCCCGCTACCCTGCTCGTTACGGCAGGAGGATTCATCACGAATGCCGTGTACTGCTTTATGCAGAACAGCAAGAACAACACATGGAAAGACTACCGTGAGACCGGACTTTACGCCAACAACATCATCTTCTGCGCCCTCGCGGGCCTGTTATGGTACAGCCAGTTCTTCGGATTGAGCCTTGGCAAGGGCTTCCTTACCGACTCGGCCGTGCTGCTTACGTTCTCGTGGTGCATACTGATGGCGCTCAACGTTACGTTCAGCAACGTATGGGGAATAATTCTCAAGGAGTGGAAAGGCTGCTCACGCAAGACAATCGCTGTGCTGATCGCTGGCCTCGTGATACTTATCATATCGTCGTTCCTGCCGCAAGTCATCAAGTAAAAAAGTAAAAAAACGTGCCACCGATGTTTCACAACATTGGTGGCACGCGTCTAAATAGACTCTTAAACTAATATTATCTGAGAATGATAAGATTTTATCGTTTAGCTACATTGATGATATCCATCCTTACTTATTTCGGTAAATTAAACGCTTTGGTCATCTCGGCCATCTGCTCGTCGCTCATTCCTTCCGGCTCCTCGCCCATGTTCTTGGCTGCGATATATATCAGGGCGCTCTTGTTCAGCACGTCAACCTGGTCGAAAGCCTGCATTATGTCCTTGTCGATTGCAAACACGCCGTGCTTTTCCCACATAGCCACGTCATAGTCGTCAAGCTGGCGTACGGTCTCTTCAGCCAGTTTAACACTGCTTGGCAGCTCGTATGGTATTATGCCCAAGCCACGCGGACAGAACGCCTTTGTCTCGGGAATCATGCTCCAGAGCAGCTTGGTAAGCACGTCCTTGCCGAGGAACTTGCGGATATGCGTCATCGCGACGAGTTCGATAGGATGAGTGTGCAGCGACGCACGGTAAGGCGACCCCTTCTCGATGAGATGGTCGTGAACCATGAGGTGAGAAGGCAGCTCGCTTGTAGGATTGACCGGCTGGTCAGCTATGATAACGTAACTTGCGCAGTCGTCAAGTATCCTTATTACGCTTCCGTTCTCCATAGGGCGGCGAGCAAGGTCGCGCATGCGGCGGTTGGTGCCCTTGCAGAAGAAGTAAGCGCCCTTAAGATGTGGCAGGGTAACGCCGATTTGCTTAACCTCGCTGATGGCCGGCATTTGCCTTATATCATCGTCTACAAGTTCGGTAATGTTCACGGTAATGTTTCCGCCGTTACGCTCGGCCCAGCCTTTTTGCCACAGATAGCCGGCTACCTCGGCCACCTTGTCTACTTCCTGCTTAAGAGCGGGACGTCCGTCAAGTATACTTTTCATATTGTTCATAGTTTTATGTTGCAAAGATATGAAAAAATATGACAAACTGTTCAATGTTAATTGATATATAAACTCCATTTTTTGACACGCCGCAAGCAACTACGCCAGTTGAAAATTATAAGCCGAGGCGCGACTATCCTTACAGTCAGCCACGGCCGTACACCATACGAATACAGACCGTAAGCGCAACAAGGTATAATCCTTACGGTTTTAAAAGGCCGCCTTTAACCGTCCGAAAGACGGCATATAACACGGTAAAAGGCCGTCCTTGACAACGCAGAAGGCGGCCTTTCGGATTTGAAAGGAATATGTCTTAAAATGCCGATTGCCCATAACGCCCGGCAAAAGGCTTATCTCGTGAGCGAGAACTTCAGGCTGAGGCCGAAGTCCTGGGTCGTGGTCGGATAACTGCTCGACGACAAGAGAGGCGTGTTTGTCTGGCGGTCATAATAGAAGCTCATCGTCAACAGGCGCGACAGGGTATAGTCGGCAGAGAACGACAGCTTGAATGCCGTGTTGCCGCTGCTGGCCGAATTGGTCATCGAGGCTATGTCGCGGCATATTGAAGCCTGCTTGCGGTAAGACAGGTCGAGGCGCAGGTTAAGGTCGGTATTGAATCCACTGCCCGACTTTGACGTAGTGCTGCCAGTGCTCTCGTCATTGTTTCTGCCGCTCGAGCGCACCCTGCGGCTGCGCCGTCCGCCGAACAGCTTGAAGTTGTTGATTTTATATCCCATGCCCACAACCCAGTCACTGCTGGTTGCCTCGTTTATCTGTATACTCGTCATACTAAGGCTCAGCACGCGCGTCTTGCGGTACTCCAGCTTGCATGTAAGGTTGTTGTTAAACGTCATGTCAATACCCAGCAGCGGCGAGAACGACTCGTTAATGCTCACTGTGCTGACGTTGTACATGCTGCTTGGCACAGGATTGCCCGTCGTGGCGTCGTTGATGAAGCCCAGACCGTTCATGTACTCCATGTACGAACTGTACGAGCTGTACGAGCCTACGGCGTAAATACTCTTGTAAGCGTGGTTGATGTTGAAGCTCTTGAACACGTCGCGGAACCACGGCAGCTGCACCAGTCCGCTGTAACGCACCGTCCAGTTGGGCAACAGGCGCGCCAGCGTGGGAAATATCGAGAGCGAATTGCCGCCCATGGATGTGTAGGCCGAGAGGAACGCCGGTATCATAACGTCGGCACTGTACTTGCTAACGGAGCCGTTGGCCGGGTCAAACTTCTGCCCGGCAAGCGTTGTACCATCAGGATATGTGGCGCCGGCATACTGCGCCTCAACACGGTCACGGAAGCCGTCAAGCGAACGGCAGAACTTCTCGAACGTAGCCGAGCGGTAGCCGTTGGTGGCGTCGCCCATGCTCTCGAAGGCGCTGCCAAGACTTATGGTGGTCATGGTTAACGTGCCGCTCTGCGTGGTAGGCATGCCCGAATACATGTACTGAATGCTCTTCGACTTAGTCTCCGTACGGCTGGCGTTGAGGTCTATCTTCAGGTTCTTTACCGGTTCGAGCGTCATGCGCAGCTGGAAATCCTCGGTAAGACTGGTCGTAGCCGGCGTGGCAACGCTGTCGGCCATGAGCAGCCAGCCACGGTCGGCCGCCTTGTTGATATAGTCGTCGCCGGCAAAACCGAAAGCAAAGCCAAGTCCCGGAGCCATTATGTCGCCGCCACGCTGGCCGAACATGTCGCCCACCTCGGGCATGAAACCGGGCAGGTACATACTGTACTGGTTGCGGTAAGAGAAACTTACGTTGCGCACAAGCATTAGTCCGCGGGCTATGCACTGAGCCGTCTTGTACCACTTTGTGTCCTCAATGGGAGCCTTCGGAGTAACGGTGAGCTTCAACGTGGTAGCCGTGTCAACCTTTGAGATTATGCGTATGCGGTTGTTGTCAAGCTTCCTGTACTTCAAGTTGAACTTACGGCCGTCCTTTGTCCTTGCGCTTACCATCAGCCGCTTGCTGTTCTTGCCGTGTGATATGATGACCGACGTGTCGGGCATGAGCACGATTTCCTTCTCAAAACTGCGCTTGTTCTTCGGCAACACCTTCTTTTCCTTCTCGTCGTCCTTGCTGCCCTTGCCGCCCTTCGCCGTTGTCCGGGCCTTACGGTTGTTGCGCTGCCTTGACGAAGAGAGCCTTGACGAACGCACGGTCTTGTTGAACCTGTCGTTGGTTTTCTTCAAGAACGGTACATGGTTGTACAACTTCTCGAGGTTGAACGTACCGTTGATATTGTACTGACGGTTCATCGTGATTGAATTGCCGAGCGACGTTCCGTCCTCAAGTTCGGTTCCGCGAGTCCAGTTATAGGTCGCGTTATAATTGCCGTCGGCGTTCACCCAGTCGAAAATAGGGATAAGGTTGAGCGGCAGTTGGTATGAAGCCGTAAACGTCTGGTTGTAGTCGAGCGGACGCCCGAAGTCCTTTATGCTCGTCCATACGGAGTCTTTCCACGCCGAGTAACTGTCGGGATACAGGTCTTTGTTAATAGGCGTGTAAGGCTCTTCTATCTCGGCGTTGGTAGCGCTGCTGAAGTTCATGTGCAGGTTCTTGGTCAAATCCCACCTGACAGAGAACGACCTGTTCCACAGGAACTGTTCGCTGAACGTGAGCGGCAGCATGTTACCTTCAGTGCTTTCCATGTCGCGCTCCTGCAGTTCGTAATAGTTGCGCGTCATTTCCGTGTCGAACGAGATGTTCTGCGGCAGCCAGTTAAGTCCGAAACGCTTTAGTATGTCATACCATTTGCTCTTGCTCTTAATAAGCTTACGGAACGGTTCAAAAGGCTTGTACACCGGCGTGTAACTGTAGTTGAGCGCACCGCGCCAGTTGTCCTCGCGCTCGTACACGGTGGTCTGGCCCGTAGTATAACGATGGCTGTGGCTGTAGCTGAACGAGAAGTTGGCAGGGTCGTACGGCATAGGATGGCGTTTGGTCTGTATGCCTACGCGCACGTTTGATAGCGAGAAGTTGGTGTTCGTGGTCTTTGTAACGGCTATGCTCTCTATCGAATCGCGCTCGTGCGAATCGGAAATAGCGTCGAGCGACTCGTCAAGCAGCAAGTCGGTGTCAAGCGGATTGTACTTCGGCCGCGTCTCCTCCTGGGTTATCGAGTAGTAAAGCGGAGCCGTGACCTTTGCCTTGTCGGGGAAGAACCGGCCAAGCTCGATATTCGCCGTAAAGCTGTAAGTCTTGTAGTCGTCCTGCGAACGCTCGGCTACGCCGTCCTCTATACCTCCGAAACCGTTGGTTACTATCTTTCCAGTAGCGTTTAACGAGCCTATATCTGAAAGCTGGACATTGAGAGCTCCCTGGGCAGCCCAGCCTCCCTCGTTGTTGTATTCCTTGAGCCTCAACTCATTTATCCATACCTCACCCGACTTGATTTCGCCCGACAGGTTACGCACACCTATCATCATAGTCTTCACTTCGCCGAGCGTCGGATTACCGACTATGCTTACCTTATTGTTAGGATGGTCTTCATCGTAAGCGCTGTACACGCTGACGAACGACGCCAGGCCTTGTGACTTGGCCGTATTGCGGGCCTTCTTAATGTTGGTGAACACGCTCAGTGGTATGTCGAGCATGTTCTCCTCAGGCCATACCATGCGTGCATCCTCCACCGAATAGCGGCCGTAAATGCCGGGCGGGGTAAGCTTCAGGGGTATTTCGTACTCATAATAATTGTTGCGGTAGTCGCTTCCCAGACGTATGAACAGAGCCAGCTGGTTGTCAGAAAGATTGGTCGTGTTCTGCTCGAAAGCATTTGCGTGGACGAACATCTGCAACCTCTTGTACTGGCGTATGTCAAGAGTTGTATTCTTGTAAACGGCCTTCGCCTCGTTTGTAGAGAAGTTGTTTACCGTAAAGCTCAATGCCTGCTCGTTCTCCTCGGCCAGCTGCGGCTGCGTAGGATCCTGTTCACGGGTGATACCTGGCGGCAGAATGTAGTTTACCGGGGTCTTATCGTTGTTTTCCTCGATGTTCACGGCGCTTACCGACATGCTTCCGCTTTCGCTTGAAGTGTTGCTCAACGGCTGCTCGTACATGCGCCATTCGCCACGGACAAGGTCCAACGTGGCAAATCGGAGAACTATAGGCTTGCTGAAGTTGGTAAGGAACATTCGCATGAAACGTATGGAGGAGAAATCGTTGATGGAGCCGACCTTCTCCTCAAAGTCGTCAAGCGGTATGCGGAACTGATACCATGTAGCATGTCCCTCATCGCCGTTGCGCAACGTAGGGGAAGTCTCACGTTTGTCAACGATGAAGTTCTGGCCGACAACGAAGTCTTCAGGGCGCATGCTTATGCGGTACTGGTAGTAGTTCTCGTACTCGTTCAGGGTGTAATCCTGGTTGATGTCCTCGACGTCGGGCGTAGTTTTATATGACGTATCGTAGCTTTCGGTACGGCTGTTGCTGTCGGGCGAGTTGCCCTGCGGATTGTTGATTCGTTTATAGCGCCGCAGGATCGGAGCCTCAATACGGTCGAAATCAGAACCACGGAAATAATGATAGTCGTCGTTTGCGGGGTCGTTCATTATTGAATCAAGCTGCGCCGGCGACACTTTACCTTGTATCGCGGACAAAAATTCCTGATAAGCCCCGAACTCACGTTCCTCCTCATCCGTCAATCCATTGTATCCTACGTCCTGCAACTCACGAGAACCGTCGGTTGTGGCAAAGGCATACGTTACGGTAGCCTGCGTCGGAATCTTACCCCATTGAGTTGTAGTGTAACTCTCCGAGCCGTCCACAGGCATGCCGCTCTCATAGAACTTACGGCCGTCACGAAGCACATCTTCACTCACTTCACCGAGGTTGATATACAAATCACCACCGTATTGATTGGCATCAGACTGTTGGTTGGAATAAATAAAAGGGTCAAGCAGCCAAAACTCTATATACTCAATATTGGCCGTCTCGAAGTCGCTGGTATCGAGCTTGCGCATCATTCCGCCCCAATGTTGCTGCGGATTCTGCAAGGTTCCGTCATAATTGAGGTTCGGGTTGAAGTTATACGGACCGCGCTCGTCCGGATAATATGCAAGGTTTAGTATAGGAATAGTGGATACCGAGCCGCTGTACGAATTCTCGCTACGGGCCGGGAACAACTCACGGACATATACCTCGCGCACGTAGTAATTGCTCAACTGGTCAAGGTCGCTCTTGATATGCGACGGAGTTAACGACGAGCTGCGCCGCGTAAACAATGGGTCTATCGTATACCAAGCCAGCAACGCGCGGTTGTATCCGCTCTGGAGCGTGGTCTTGTCGCTATGCTCAGGAAACATCGAAGGTACACTCGATAAAATCCACGATGTAGGCGTGGACACGTCGATGGCATTTTTAGTATTCTCGAAGTCATCAATATACGAAGCGTTATCCTGCACACCACTGGCTTGTCCGGCTATAAGCTGGGCAAATTCGCCTGTAAACGAAATCTGGGAAGGCTGAGTACAATGCAGGAAAGGCAGTTTGTCAAGCATATTGGTAAGCCATTGACTCTCCTGTTTCCAGTTAATGTTAAGTCCCCAAAGAGTGTTGTTCAAAGGCTCTGAACCCATCGAAACCTTCGTGGTCAGCGCCTGTTCGGACAAATGTTGAATGGTTCCGCTAAGCTGGAAGTTTTTTGAAAAGTCATATTGCCAGTTCAATCCGAGGAAAGTCTTTCGTTCCTGGGCATAGTCCGTGTTGCTTTCAAGCGATACGTTGACTGTCGTTCCCGCATCAATGATGCTTTGATTAAGTATCGTAACCTCTCCGGCCGAGTAATCAACAGTATAGTCCGTGCCTTCAGTGAGCGTCACCCCACCGGCAGTAACCACTACCGAGCCTTGCGGAACATTATATGCGCCAAGCGAAATGACATTGGCCAGCGTGCCTCTAAACTGTCCGCTGATCTGGTATTTGTTCTTTTCAGCGATCTGCTTCGCTGTTGTTTTTGTCGAGTCATACAACTCAGTGAAACTATAACGCTGGGCCACAGCTGATGAAACGCCCTTACTCATCAATGCCGTGTACATATAATCACCGAAAGGTTCTACTTTAGGAAAGAACACGCGGCCGTTACTTACAGTGTAACCGTCGACGTAATCAAAGTAGCCGTTGCTGTTAGCCTTGTTATTATTATCCAAACGGTCAGCCCCGATGAGGCGAATGATAGGCTGGTCCTTAACCTGTTGCTCGGGAATATAAGAAAGATATACGCCCGTTGTGTCGCTCTGGTATTTTACATCGAGGCGGAACTTATCTTTCTCGACTGACGAAGCAAGATAATAAACGTTCTTCATCATCAGGTCCCAGTTGCCTTGTTGCGGGTTGTTGCTTGTGTTCTTAAGCGACTTGACGAACAAAGCCTGGCTAACATCCTGAATGTCTGAAGCGAACTCGCCGACCTGATAAGTAACTCCTCCGTAAGTATACTCATAAGCAACCGCTATTACCTGGTCCGTCTGTAACGACGTCCTTAGCGACACATAGCCGAGGGCGGTATTGACAGTGTACTCAGAACTGTTGAGCAGGCGTGCGCTTTCAAGTTTCTCATAGTCGACTCCGCCTGTAAATCCGGGCACGGCATCAAGTACGGTACTTGTCTGGTTGATGTCACGGGCTGCCGCATAACTGTTCACCATCGTGCTATACTCGCTGTTGGCGGTGTTACTCGGAACTGGTTGTCCGGTCAGTCCCCACATCGGGTTGCTGACAGACGTATTCTCGCCAAGGTCGGTCAGGGCAACGATATCACGTGAATTTGTCGTTGTTCCGGTTTTATTGGTCACCCAGATTTCAACTCTATTGATTGTAATACCCGTAGTAAGGTTCGGCAATCGTGACATGGCGTCATCATAACGGTCACGGAAATAACGCGAAAGAAAAAAGTGACGGTTCTCCTCATAGTCGGTAACGTCAAATTCAAATGGCGTAACCTGCGTTCCCCCTTTAGACGATACATTCTTGGATGAAGACTTCTTCTGCGACACTACGGTCTGCAGCGAGAGCTTGCCAAACTGCAAGTCAGTACGTATACCGAACAAAGACGTGGCTCCGGTAACAAGCGACGAGTTGCTTGGAAACGACACATTTCCGCCCTCAACAAGCTTGATGATTTCATCTTCTTTACCTTCGTACTTTAGCTTGAGATTCTGCGAGTCGAAATCAAACGTCGCGTCAGTGTTGTAGTTAAGGTTCATGTTCACCTTATCACCCACTTTTCCGTTGACGCTCAGGTTTATCTTCTCGTCAAAATCCATCGTTGTCGTCTTACGGTTACGTATCGGGAGCGATGGATTGTCTATATTCTTCAATGTTGCTCCGAACTTCAGCTCGGCCGTTCCTTGAGTTTTTATGCGCACTCCTCCAGGTCCAAAGATCTTCTCTGCCGGCCCAAGGTCAAAGTGCATGTCGGCAAACGAGAACTTATCCTTGCCCTTTTCCTTTATCATCGTATCGTTCTTCTCGCGGAAGAAGCGTTCAAACTCTCTCCGCTCGCTCCATTTACGATACTCTTCCGGCGTCATCGCAATAGGCGTTGACAAATAACTGTCACCCATCTTTGAACCTATGTAGTAACGATCCAACGAATCCACATAAACAACTTCCTGCTTTATATTGTCGGGAAACGACAAGTCGGCAGAATAAGTGTCAAGGTCAGCCTGCGTAACGGGAGTTATCCGTTGGATTTTCCAACGTGGATGAAGCAATGAATCGGGAATGGTATCCTCCTCAACTACAATTTTCGAAAGCGCCGTCACGGCCTGTCGCGCGCTGTCATCGGCAGCCGTAGCGCCCTGCCCTGCCCCACCCTGTACAGGACGGGCCGTCCGTACATCCTGACGGAAAGGCACACCAACGGCAAAACCGACCGTGCTTACGGCCAGCAAAACAAACAAAACCGTGTATATCGACTTACGAACCATCAATAATCTAAATGAAAAATGAATAATTAAAAATGAAAAATCATTCAACGAAACGAGCCTAACAAGGTGCGCGAATACCAGTGTAAGCAACAACACCTGCGCCAGCAACCACCAGTATTATCCATTATTCATTTTTCATTATTCACTCAAATGCTTATTTTATCTGTTTCAATGCCAACTTAACAACCTGTTCAACAGGCAAGCCTGGTTGCTCTTTCAATATGGCTACCACAACTTTTGCCGAAGGCGCAGGCGCAAAACCGAGCATGGTAAGAGCCCCCACAGCCTCATCCTTAATCTCCTTATCAACCTGCACGACTGTATTCCCGCCCTGTTCAGGCAGTTCGTCCGTAATACCCAATGCGGCAATCTTGTCACGCAGGTCTACTATAATTCGCTGCGCTGTACGGAGTCCTATGCCCTTAACGCCCTTCAATATTTTCTCGTTGCCGGATGAAATGACGCCGCAAAGTTCTGAAGGAGTCATTTCGGAAAGTATCATGCGTGCGGTGTTGGCACCAACGCCTGATACGGTTATGAGCAGGAGGAACATCTCACGCTCCTGCTTCGAAGCGAAGCCAAACAGCGTATAAGCATCCTCGCGAATGCTCTCAAAGACGTACAACCTGACATCCTTCTTGCCTTGAACGGCCGTATATGTATTAAGGGTGATACTAAGACCGTAACCTACCCCGGCAACTTCCACTACCGCATACGCCGGAGAAAGTTCAACCAATTCACCCTTTACGTATTCTATCATTATCTGAAAAAATTACAATTACACCTTAACTAAAAACGCAACAGATATCTTTTTATTGTATAAAAGAGTTAAGAGTGAAAAGTTAAAAGTGAAAAATCCATGTGGCTTGAAGGTTTAAGCCTAACGGATTTTTCACTTTTAACTTTTCACTCTTATCTTTTCTGCTCCTTACCAGGTAACGCTCATACCTATATTTAAACTTGCGTTGGAACTGAGAGGAATGCTCTCCTTGCTCTGTTTTCCGAGCAGATGGTCCATACCGATAAAGAAGTTATATCCCTTTGGATGTATATTCAGCACCCAGCCCATGCTTGTCGTAAAGCTGTTCACCGCAAGATTTACACCGCCATCGAGCCATTTCAGAGGCGTCCAATTAGCGCTCAGGCGTCCTTCCGTCCATGTATAAGCCCCTTTTATGCGAGTACTGCTGAGCAATCCGAACGTAATCTTGCGGTAAACCGGCAGGTTATATTCAGCGCCGAAATTAAGCGTTGCGCCGATTCCCGTCGTGCGCCCGCCTTGGTCGCCATTATCCCTAAGATTAAGGAAGTCGGTCATTTGGTCACCGTAATTGTCTGCCTGGTCGTCAAACGACACACCTGAACCGTCGTTTACCGAAATGTCATGGAAACCATCAAACTCGAACTTATCCGAGCGGTTAACGGCCTGAGCATTCTCACTCCAACTTATAAAGCCGAGGTCGAGTACCGCAGCGCTCACTTGCCAGTCATCATTTATACGGTAAACGCCACCAAGGTCGATGGCCATACCGAAACCGCCAAGCCCGAAACCGTCGACGTCGACATCGCTGACTTTCTCATACTCGCCCTTGTCGGGATTGTTGTACTCATCAGTTTCGGACACAAATGAAAAGCCTTTCAGCGAAACGTCGGCCGTAGCCTTGCCAGATACCGTCCACTTGTCGTTAGCCGCAAGGTCGGCCTTGACGTCACTGAACTTCAGGTCGGCACGGCCCAATCCGAACAGGAACTTCAGCTTCGCCCCGACACGCAGCTTCTCGTTTATTTGGCGTGAATGGCCGAAAGCCAGTTCGGCATACGACATTGCATGGGCATTAATGTCGCCAATGTCATAAGTCTTGTTGCCCGTATTCTTGGCAAACTCGAACAATTCGTACGGCAACGAAATGCCGAAAGTTGTCTTTGAACTGATTTCAATGGTGTTGTATCCGCCGAAAGCCTTGAATCCGCCGGAGAACAACATTATGCCGACATCACCCATGATACGGTTGTTGCCCTTGCTGAATCCGTCGAGCGCCGCTCCCGTAGAGATATAGGGATTCATGAATGTGGTCAGCTTTTTGTCGCTGCCATGGGGATACATCGGGTTGTCAAACACTACATCCTCATATCCGAAGTTGCCGTGCGTGTTGACACTGATATTGCCGAGCGCCGGTATCGAGACATAGTTCTGTTCATTACCGAACGCGGGGTTCATGTCGTGGCGGAACTTATAGTCGTCGGTGAAATAAGCCGAATTAAGTCCCTGGGCCATGGCTCCGCCCGCCGCGGCTATCATTATGACGGCAGCCGCAAGCCTTGTATATGATTGTTTCATTGTATTTCCTGTTTTTATGGATTAGTTGAAATCACCTATTACCTTGCCAACAAGTTTCACGTTGATGTCACGTGCTATGATAAAGTGCTTCTTGGAGTTAAGGGTCTTGCCCACTACCGGGTTCTGTCCATCTTCGGAAGCACGTGCCTCGACATTGAACACCAGGCCGTCAAGACGGCTGAACGCGCCCTCGCTTTTCTGCCGGATGTTTACGGTAAGGGGCGTCTCGGCTGAGTTCTCGCCGTCAGCCGAGGCCAGGACAGTAGTGCTTACCTCAACGGTGATGTCGTTTTCCGACATCACGTTGCCGTCAACATCAACCGCGCTGACCTGCAGGTCAAGATAAGCCGGCACACGGTTCTCCACCGTAGCGCTCATGCTTACATACGAATCCTCGGCCAGTTCAAAGTCGCTGATGTCGTCGTTCCATCCGTCAAGGGTGTCCTTATATACTATACGGGCATCAGCATCGAAAGTAATAGGTGCCTCAATGCGGTAATTCGGCTGTATGGTATATTGCTTGCCGAAGTCAAAGCTGCCATCAGTTTTAGAGTCGGCGGTAGCCTCAGCATCAAACGTTATATTGTCCGGAATGGTCGAAATCAGGTCTGACAGGTTTGCTATAGGCAACACCTGGTCGTACAGCGTAGCGTCAACGGCCTCGGCCCTGCGGCAGATGCACACGTTAGTAGTGCCTGAAGGCTTGACATTTATGCCGTTAACGGGAATCGAAACAGGGTCGTTCCCCTCTTTGTGTGAAGTGATAACACCGTTGATGACACCGCCGATGGCCATGTCGTTGGTCACGGTAAGGAGTATTTGCGGGTTGTAAAGGTCTACCACGACGTTGCCGTCAGTAAGGAAGTCGGGCACGCCCGTAATCTCAACATTACCAAGCTCGTTAAGGTCAATGTCTGGATTGAACTTGCCGTAGGCGCTTGTCACCGTTATATCGTCCATCCTCATAGAGCTCGTTATGCGGCTTCCGTCCACACCGGCTGCGGTTGACGCGGTTGCAGAAACATCCACACGGATGTCGCCGGCCATTACGATTCTGTCACCTTCTATGGCCAGGCGGTCGTTACCCTGGCCGCTTACGGTGAAGTCAAGACTGCTTATGGGTACATCAACGGTTAACGAGGCGGTGGTAGGCACGTCGGTGTAGACAAGCGTATGTCCGTCGGTGCCCTGTCCTGCGTTGTCAAGCTGCATGTACGACGGCAGGGTTACCGTCAGCCTGTCGACCGTGGGCACGGCCTGGCTCAGCTCGCGCGGGAATTCTACAGTAAACGAAATTGCGCCGTCAACGCCTACACTTGTCAGTGACAGAACCTCGTCCGGCTTAGAGCCTGTGTAGGTAAACGACTGCGCCCTGCCGCCCGCCGTTATTTCATAGTAGCCTCCGCCCACTGCGGGAACTGCGCTGATGACTATCTCGCCAGCCTCAGGCGCGCCGGCCTGGCTTACCACTATGGGGTCTATCGCCGGGTGTACTGGAGCCACGTCGTCGCCGGTCTGCTCGAATACATAGTCACCGTTATCCTTGACAACTACGCTTTCCGAACCGTCGAGTTCGAGAACGTCCTCTAACTTGATTGTGTCGGTAGAACTGACAGGCAACGAAAGTCCGTCGCCGCCAATACCGACTGTCATGTCCACTTCGTTGAAATCATAGCCGTCATCCATACAACCGGTCAACGCAAGTGTTCCTGCCAATACAACGCATGGCAGGATTACTTTCTTTAATCGATTACAATTCATTTAATTAGGTAATGTTAATTAATATAAGTATGTTGGTTATTCTATTATGATACTAACGTGTACTTGTCCAGTTCCGCTTTATATGTTGCAAAACCAAATCCCTTGGCTTACCGCCTCATTAACTTTTTTTGCAAATTTACAAGTTTATTTTTATTTACTGGCAGATTTTGTGTTAACATGTATTAAATATATTATTATGTATTAAAACAGTGTACACAACGAAAAGGTTTGTTAAAACTTTTGTAACATCGGGGCGCAATGCCACATACGAAAAGGCATGACAAAGACAACCAGCAATTCAAAAAAAACAGCCCAAATGTATTGCTTGAGCCGGACAACACACTGGCCGGCAACTCATCGGCCACGACCGGCATAATCCATAAAAAAGCCTCCCGCCAAGTGTGGAAATAACGGGAGGCAGTCTACTGAGTAACGATTAATATCGCTTGATTCTCTTTCTATATTTAGATTATGTTGGTTGCAACGAACAGGATGATAACATCTACATCTGCATTATATATCCGGCTGCAAAATTATAAAAATAACATAAATTACCCCCCCCGATTGACTAATTAATGTTAAATATTAAATACCCGTTTGATATGTAAACGGATTGAAAAACAACCATCATCATATATCACGGCCAAAATCAGTCAACAAACAATAAACGTGTTGATTCATCCGGACTAAAAGTCGCGACTGGTATTTTACTTTATTAACAATTTGAATGTCATAGTTTAACAGTCAAATAATAGACAAAACAGAACGGAAATATTAAACATATTAACAAAAACGAGCGTATGTGTCAGCTTATCAGGCCACGAAAGGTGTGCAGGAGCGCAAAAGACGGCCTTTCGCACTGCCGAACATGGCATTTTGCAGTGTAAAAGATGGCCATCAGCGCTGCGTTTTGCGGCATTTTAGCGGCCATACAAACACACCTGAATTTCTACATATATGCAACGTCCTGTGTGTCAACGGTTTACTAAAACGCATATTTTGGCGTATTCACGGCACCTAGACAATTATTTTGAACGGAGGCCCTTCTCACGCGCCCGCCGTTAACACTTGAACCGTTATGAGTTATAATCCTTGTTAAAATACAGGCAACACGAAACCTGCACATTGAAAACAACGCTTTGAACCGCACAATCCATGGATTAACAAAATAACAAAGAAAGAAAAGAAATGTTTACAAACACTCGTTTTTCATGCTTTTGTCTTGCATTTTTGACTAAGTTGCAGTAATTTTGCAGACAAATTAAACAAGTAAGGATAAACAAACACACCAATTATGAAGAAAATCAGAGCGGCCGTAGTGGGCTACGGCAACATAGGAAAATTCACAGTAGAGGCTCTCGAAGCAGCTGAAGACTTTGAAATCGCAGGTATCGTAAGACGCAACGGCGCCGACAACAAGCCCGCCGAACTGGCACAGTATGACGTCGTAAAGGACATAACCGAACTGAAAGACGTCGACGTGGCGATACTCGCCACACCGACACGCAGCTGCGAAGAGTACGCAAGCAAGATTCTGCCGCTGGGTATCAATACCGTTGACAGCTTCGACATACACACGGACATACGCCAATACCGCGCCAACCTGATGAAGATATGCAAGGAGCACGGACGCGTTGCGGTGATTGCAGCAGGATGGGACCCGGGTTCGGACAGCGTGGTGCGCACCCTCATGCAGAGTCTTGCGCCTAAAGGACTGAGCTATACAAACTTCGGCCCGGGTATGAGTATGGGCCACTCTGTATGCGTACGTTCTAAGGAAGGTGTGAAGAACGCCCTCTCGATGACCATCCCCAAAGGTGAAGGCATACACCGCCGCATGGTTTACGTAGAACTGGAAGAAGGCGCAAGCCTTGAAGAAGTGACCAAGGCTATCAAGGCTGACCCGTACTTCGCAAGCGACGAGACCTACGTTATCCCCGTAAAGAGCGTTGATGAAGTACAGGATATGGGCCACGGAGTGAACCTCGTGCGCAAAGGCGTAAGCGGAAAGACGCAGAACCAGCGCCTCGAATTCAACATGAGCATCAACAACCCAGCACTTACGGGTCAGGTTCTCGTCAACGTGGCACGCGCCTCAATGCGCCAGCAACCCGGCTGCTACACCATGATCGAGATTCCGGTAATCGACCTCCTGCCCGGCGACCGTGAGGAGCTGATAAGCCACTTGGTATAAAATAATTAAGAATTAAGAGTTAAGAATTAAGAAAATATGCCTCGCAAATTATTTTTCTACATACAAAAAGAGGCATATTTTCTTAATTCTTAACTCTTAATTCTTAATTTATTCGTCCGGCAGGAACAACGGATCTTCAGGCATTACCATTACAGGTTTCTGCTCATATTGCTTTAGCATGTCGGCGGGAACGTACTTCTTGTCGACAACGAGACGGAACATATATTCGTTAAACCACTCGTTGGTCATGATAAGGCAACCCTTCTGGCCGTAATCCGGGCCCCAGCTGTTCTCCACTTTCCACATAACGGGTTTGCCGTCCGCGTCAAGGTCAACCGCCGTAAGGGTCATGGCGTGGGTACTTCCGCTGTCGTATGTCATGATACGTTGCGCCTTATCCATGCCGAAAGTAGTGCCGAAGAGCGTGCCGTAGTCGAAGTTCTCAACGTCACAATAGCCGCGCTTGCGGTCAAGGAACTTGCCTACGTCGTATGAACTGTACATCTTGCGACCGTCCTTCAGCGAGGCAATAGCCAACTTGGCGATGTCTTCCATCGGAAGGTTGAGATACTTCCAGTTGGTGCCGTCGTATGTGTGGCGGTCATACTCCACCTCATACGTCTTGTAATACTCGCGGCGCGGGTCATTCATCACCATTATGAACGAGCCATAAACAGGCTTTTCACCCAATATTTCGGCAGCAAACGTAACGGGATTGTATTTTTTCGGCTCGGTAACAGTACGTCCCTGCTTGTTCTTGAAAGCATAGGTAAACTCCGAAGGAGGCTCACCCATCGTGAGCGAAAGCATGCGGTACACGGTCGAAAGCATTTTTGTCTTCTCGGCCTTGATGTCGGCCTTGCTCTTGCCCTTTGCCACCATATCCCGAAGCTGGAGACCATACTCACGCAACTTTGACTTGAGCAGGCTTGCCACCTTTGACGTATTGTCGCTCGAATAAGTCTCGGGCATTATCTCGGCAGGCACCAGACCATACTTGGCCACAAGGTCGGCTACACCGCAATAAGTGCCTCCGTCGTTGATTGGGCTCTTGAAGAAGAAGCGCACACGTTCGTCGTCAATGGGTTTGTCGGCGCAATCAATAACACCCTGAAGGAAGAGGTTGGCTTTCTCGAGCTGGTCCCAGAAGAACAGATAGTCGTGCGACAGGTTAACGGTAAGCGAGTCTGTACGTTCAGCAAACTCCGAGCGCAACACATTGAAACCGCTGAACATCCAGCAACGGCCGCTCTGCTTCTGGTCGGTAATGCTCTGCGAGGGTGTCTCAATGCTGAAATAGGTGTCCAGTGAACCCTTGTTGGCATGGTTGGCGGCCAAAGCATCAATGCTGTTTGCGGCCAAGGCGTTAAACAGGGCCTTGTCGGCCGGAGTGCGTTGCTGTGACTGTTGGATAACACGTAGCATATCCTTAGATATGCCCCCATTACTGTCTTGGGCATTGGCCGGCAACATAAAGGCGGCCATCATCATGCCTGCGGTAATTAAAGTCTTGGTTGTCGTCATAATGATAAAAAATGTTTCTTGTTGGCAAAATTAATCTTTTTTATTGAAAAAACTGCCGCCAAGACAATCATTTTGCAAGCAAAAGCACGATAACAAGAAAGAAACACGGCCGACACGAATATAAAAAATAACAGAATTTATTTTGTTCTTACCTTTGTTTACATTAACTTTGCATTCATATAAATTAATGTAATGGCAGCAGGAACTAACGATTTTACACTTCTTAATACCATAAAATACCCTGACGACCTGAGAAAGCTGAAAGTGGAGCAGCTACCGCAACTATGCAAGGAACTGCGCAACGACATTCTTAAAGAGCTGTCAGTGAATCCCGGCCATCTTGCGTCAAGTATCGGGGCTATAGAACTTACCGTTGCACTGCACTACGTCTACAATACGCCCTACGACAGACTGGTTTGGGACGTGGGCCACCAGGCTTACGGACACAAGATTCTCACGGGGCGCAAAGACAGTTTCTGCACCAACAGGAAACTGCACGGAATAAGACCATTCCCGTCACCATTTGAAAGCGAATACGACTCGTTCGTGTGCGGACATGCGTCAAACTCAATATCGGCGGCACTAGGCATGGCCGTGGCCGCGAAGAAAACCGGACATGACGACAGGCATGTCATAGCGATAATAGGAGACGGCGCCATGAGCGGAGGCCTGGCTTTCGAGGGCCTCAACAACGTATCAACCACGCCGAACGACATGCTCATAGTGCTCAATGACAACAACATGAGCATTGACCGAAGTGTGGGCGGACTGAAACAGTCGCTCATCAAGCTCAACACCAACGAGACGTACAACCGTGTGAGATTCAAGGCTTCGAAATGGCTGAATTCTAAAGGATACCTGAATGACGACCGCCGCAAAGGCATAATACGCCTGAACAATGCGCTAAAGTCGGCCATAAGCCACCAGCAAAACATCTTCGAGGGACTTAACATCAGGTATTTCGGCCCGTTTGATGGGCACAACGTCATAGAGCTCGTGCGCGTGTTGCGGCAGCTGAAGGAGATGAAAGGGCCTAAACTGCTGCACCTGCACACGATAAAAGGACACGGATACGCCCCCGCGGAGAAAGACCCTACTACGTGGCACGCCCCCGGTTGTTTCAATATCGACGCGGAAAAACGTATCGAAACTGACGAGACTGGCATTCCGCCGAAGTTCCAGACCGTGTTCGGCGAGACTCTTTTAGAGCTTGCAAAGACCAATTCGCGCATAGTAGGAGTGACACCGGCCATGCCTACGGGCTGCTCGATGAACATAATGATGAAGGCAATGCCCAACCGCACGTTTGACGTCGGCATAGCCGAAGGCCACGCCGTGACCTTCGCGGCAGGCATGGCAAAAGACGGACTGCTGCCTTTCTGCAACATATACAGCTCGTTCGCACAACGCTCGTACGACAATATAATACACGACGTGGCCATCCTGCGGCTGCCCGTAGTGCTCTGTCTTGACCGTGCCGGACTTGTAGGCGAAGACGGGGCGACACACCACGGAGCTTTCGACATAGCAGCGCTACGCCCCATACCCAACCTTACCATCGCCTCTCCTATGGACGAACACGAGTTGCGCAACCTCATGTACACGGCACAACTCGAAGGTAAAGGCCCGTTCGTAATAAGATATCCGCGCGGACACGGAGTGCTTGTGGACTGGCGTAACAAATTCGAGGAAATAAAAGTAGGCACCGGCCGCAGATTGAAAGACGGCAATGACGTAGCTGTCTTGACCGTGGGGCCTATAGGCAACATCGCCGCCAAGGCAATAGCCAAGGTCGAAAAAGACACTGACGGACGGATTAGCATAGCGCATTACGACATGCGCTTCATAAAGCCCATGGACGAAAAGTTGCTCGAAGAGATAGGCCGCAAATTCCATAAGATAGTGACTGTTGAGGACGGAGTACGTGCCGGCGGATTCGGTTCGGCAGTGCTTGAATGGATGGCCGACCACGGACACCAATGCAGGATGATACGCATCGGACTGCCGGACATGTTCGTAGAACATGGCACTGTTGACGAATTACGCCACATAACAGGCACTGACGCTGACGCTATTGCCTCAGCAATTCTTGAGGTACACGAATCCTAAACTCCGCCCAAGACTTTAAATAACATATAAGATAAGGAAATGAAAATAATCATTGCAGGCGCTTACGCCATAGGAACCCACTTGGCTAAACTGTTGTCGCGCAACGATCAGGATATTGTCCTGATTGACGAAGACGAAGAACGCCTTAACAATGTAACCGGTGACTACGACCTAATGACGGTACATGCGTCGCCTTCAAGCGTCAAGGCGCTGAAAAACGCCGGTACCGGCAATGCCGACTTGTATATCGGAGTGACACCTGACGAAAACATGAACATGAACAGCTGTATCATGGCCAAAGCTCTCGGAGCAAAGAAAACAGTGGCAAAGGTCAACAACTACGAGTTCATGGAACCGGAACTGAAAAACTTGTTCGGCAAGGTTGGCATTGACTCGCTTATCTATCCGGAGAACCTTGCGGCATACGACATCGTTAACGGGCTGAAAATGAGCTGGGTAAGGCAACGATGGGACGTGCATAACGGAGCTTTGGTAATGCTCGGTATAAAGTTGAGGGAAACATGCGAAATACTGAACGAGCCTCTGAAAGACCTCTGCAAGCCTGAATCTCCATACCATATCGTTGCAGTAAAGCGGGGTGACGAAACTATAATACCACGAGGAGACGATGTATTGAAAATATACGACATGGCTTATTTCATGACCACCCGTAACTATATTCCATACATAAGGAAAATTGTTGGAAAGGAACATTACGTTGACGTGAAGAACGTTATGGTAATGGGAGGTGGCAACACTGCCATAAGGGCGGTACAGATGATGCCGGAATACATGAACGCGAAAATCCTCGAAGACGACGAAAGGCGCTGCGAACAAATCAACGAGCTTATTGACACTGACAAGGTAATGGTAATCAACGGTGACGGCCGCGACATCCCGTTACTCATCGAGGAGGGAGTGAAGAACACCCAGGCTTTCGTTGCACTGACAGGCAATGCCGAAACAAACATCCTGGCGTGCCTTACGGCAAAACGGCTCGGCGTGCGCAAGACCATAGCCATGGTCGAAAATATAGACTACGTAAAGATGGCCGAGAGCCTTGACATCGGCACCATCATCAACAAAAAAGCCATCGCGGCCAGTCATATATACCAGATGATGCTCGATTCCGATGTCAAGAACACACGATTCCTTATGACTGCTAATGCCGACGTGGCCGAGTTCACTGCACAGGAGGGCTCGAAAGTGACAAAGAAAAAAGTGTATGAGCTCGGTCTTCCCCACGGTACAACAATCGGAGGGCTTGTCCGTAACGGCGAAGGACACCTCGTATCAGGAGGTTCGCAGATTGAAGCTGGTGATATAGTTGTGGTATTCTGTCACAACATAAACATGTCAAAGATAGAAAAATTCTTCAATTAAGCCACGAACATGATTAACGCTAAGCTTGTATACAAGGTAATAGGCTCGCTTCTTTTCATCGAGGCAATAATGATGTTGTCATGCCTGCTTGTATCAGTTTATTACAAGGAAGACGACATTCCCGCGTTCCTCATAACGATAACCATCACGGTACTTGCGGCCATCGGCCTGAAATACAAGGGCTACGGAGCCGAAAACAGCATGGGGCGGCGCGAGGCATACCTGCTTGTAACACTTATATGGATCATCTTCAGTGGGCTCGGCGCGCTGCCGTTCGTAATCAGCGGATACCTCACAAGCTATACGGATGCTTTCTTCGAGACAATGTCGGGCTTCACTACGACCGGAGCCACGATAATAGATGATGTCGAGGCGTTGCCGCATGGCCTGCTGTTCTGGCGCTCACTGACACACTGGATTGGCGGTCTTGGTATCGTATTCTTCACCATAGCCATACTACCCTCGCTTGTAGGGGGAAGCGTCAAGGTTTTCTCCGCAGAGTCAACCGGCCCGATAAAATCGAAGCTGCATCCCCGTCTAAGCACCAGCGCAAAGACGATATGGGCCGTGTATATCGTGCTTTCGATAAGCTGTGCCGCGTTTTTTTACATTTTCGGGATGGGACTTTTCGACAGCGTAAACTACGCAATGTCGATAATCGCCACAGGAGGCTTTGCCACCCACAATGAAAGTACTGCTTACTTCAACTCCGCTGCGATAGACTATACGTCAATAGTGTTCATGCTTCTTTCAGGAGCCAACTTCAGCCTGCTCTACCTTGTCGTAATAAAAGGAAGGATAAAGGAGTTCTTCAAGGACGCAGAATTCAGGTTTTACATGCTCGTAGTACTCCTTTCCACCGCTACGATAATGTATTTCCTCATCACGCACAACGATTACAGCATATCCAAAGCCTTGCGTAACTCATTATTCCAGGTAGCGGCATTTATCACCACAACCGGTATTTTCAACGACGATGCAGCAAAATGGCCGCATATAACGTGGATTATCCTCAGCCTGTGCATGGTGTTCGGAGCCTGCGCAGGAAGTACAAGCGGAGGAATAAAATGTATAAGATGCGCCATACTGTTCAGGATTATACGCAACGAATTCAAGCGGCTGCTGCACCCGAGGGCCGTGCTCCCGGTCAAAATAAACGGCAACATCGTGCCCAACCAGTCTGTTCCGACACTTCTTGTATTCTTCACATTATACATAGCAGCCGTATTTTTCTCGTACTTTACGTTCACGCTACTCGGCGTCGACAGCACAAACTCAATGACAATTGCAATAAGCAGCGCAAGCAATGTAGGGCCTACGTTGGGCCTCGAGATTGGGCCGACGATGTCGTGGAGCTCATTGCCGGACATCGGCAAATGGATTTGCTCCATGCTGATGCTGATGGGGCGACTTGAGTTTTTCAGCGTAATAGTGCTGTTCACAAAAGCTTTCTGGAAAGAGAACTGATAAGATAATAGGCTTTAAGCCACACTTCAATTAAAAAAATTAAACTAATATGCAACCTGTAAAATTCAAGCCTATCCTCAAACAGACTATTTGGGGAGGCAATAAAATCGCCAAGTTCAAGCGTGTTGAAGGACATGATGACGAACAAATCGGCGAGAGTTGGGAAATATCCGGCGTAAAAGGCAACGAAAGCATAATAGCCAACGGCCCTTACGAAGGAAAGACATTGCCCGAAATGGTGGCCGAAATGCAAGACCGGTTAGTTGGAACTGAAAACTACAAACGCTTCGGCAACGATTTTCCGCTACTGATAAAATTCATTGACGCACGCCAGGCATTATCCATACAGGTACACCCAGACGACGAAAAGGCAAGGCAGCAAGGCATGAAAAACGGCAAGACGGAAATGTGGTACCTTATGGACTCAGAGCCGTACGCCACATTGCGCTGCGGACTAAAACAGGCTATAACGCCGGAACAGTATAAGGAAATGGTTGCCGACACGACCATTTGCGATGCCATTGCCGAGTTTCCCGTCAAGGCCGATGACTGTTTCTTCATACCGGCGGGCAGAATCCATAGCATTGGTAAGGGCTGCTTCCTCGCCGAAATACAGCAAACGTCAGACGCAACGTACAGAATTTACGACTTTAACCGTCGTGACAAGAACGGCAACCTGCGCGAACTGCACACCAGGCAGGCGGCCGAATGCATTGACTACAACGTGCAGGAAGATTACAGGACGGAATATGTACCGGCAAAAAACCAAGGCGTGTCGCTCGTACAATGCAGGTACTTCAACACTGCCGTATACGACCTTGACGAGCCGATGACCCTCGACTACAGCGAACTTGACAGCTTCGTGATAATCATCGGGCTGAAGGGAGAGGCTACTTTCACCGACAACGAGGGTAACGCCACTACATTACGTGGAGGCGAGACCATGCTCGTACCTGCAACGACAAAGACACTGAACGTGAACGGAGAAATCAAGTTTCTCGAGACTTACGTGTAAACAGCAACGTCAACAAACAATAACCAACAGGCGCAAAAAGTCTGTCGTTGTACCATTTTCTGTCAGTTTTGCATGTATCTTACTGAAAACAAGGCGATTACATGCTGACAGACATTCTTTAAATGTGTCAGCCCTATGTCAGCGGACATGCCCCGGCTCCATGCAGGGGCAAACCCGCCGGCATATGGCTGGCATGTTTACGCATGCCCGGCAGCCGCCGACAGGCAACAACAAGCCAAATACATTTTAACCACTGTACAGGCTGATAAACGGATAAAAACAAGTGTCCTGATTATAACCGACGGCCTATCGCGCCGTAATTGACCGTCAAACACACTGCAAAAAGCCGTCTTTCACACGATAAAAGACGGCATATTACGAACGCCGCACATGCCGCGCTCACTCGCCATTAGTTTCCCGCTCCTTGATTCCAAGGAAACGTTCTATGTCCTTTTGCGTCCTGCGGAAAGGTTCCGACATGACATATCCCATGTTTTTCTTCAACATCTGCTCGATATCCTGCACACTGTGCGAATAGCAGGACAGCTCATTGCGCATTTGCGTGGAATGCACTGCCTGATGGCGTATTTCCGATTCGCGCTCGCGTATCAGTATTCCACAGACCTTGGTCATTAGCGGCATGACGACCTTATCGAACAAGTGGTGTCCCTGAATATAAAGATAAGTAGTCCCGGGAGTTACCCCAAGCTCTATAAGTTCACGTTTAAGGGCCAAGTACGAATCCTTGGCGTCAGGATGTTTCTTGCGCAGCCAGTTGGTTTTCTTCCACACTTTATTCCTTATGTTGGTAATTGCAATTTCGGGAGAATACACGTTAAAACCGCCTATCTCCACCACCTTGTTGAAGTCTGTGATGGTAAACTGCCCGTATATGTTCCTGCGGTAATGCCAGATTGACCATACAAACAGCGGGAAAATAGCTTCACTGAACTGCCTCATAAAAGTCTGGAAGTCGAACACGGCATGGTCGTTAAGCGTCACCATGACGCATACATTATGCAACGACGGGGCATAACACTGCAAGTTCTCTATCGCGTAGGCATAGGTATGGAAAACATACGGATTGGAGATTATTTCCTTTGACGTCTGCGTAGCTCCCTGAATAAGGTAGTCATAGTCGGCATCGACACACGCTATCATATCCTGTCCGACGTTGCCGTACAGCAGATTCATCAGCACTGAACGTTTGCCGCGCTCCAGAGTGCTGTGCGACGGCAGCATTACCTCAAAATACCTCGTGTCGTCCTCATAATTGCCGAGCAGCGTCCTCCAGAACAACACGTCATCGTAACTCTCGACGTAAGCAACTATCTTGCGCCGGGCGTTCTTCGGCTTCAGGCTGTTGGCAGCGCTGAAATACGCTGAAGTAATATTGTTTCCAAGACGTTTAGAGCTACTCATTGTCCGTTATGTCGCTGACCTCGGTAATCTTGTCTATCCATCCGTTCATCACCACGGCAGGCGAATGTGTCGTTAGTATTATCTGTACATTGTCGTTCAGTTCGAGTATAAGGTCGATAAGCCGTTTCTGCCATTCGATGTGCAGGCTTACCTCGGGCTCGTCCATGAACAACACGTAAGGTTGGTTGTCCTCGATGAGCACCGTCAGCAATATGGCCAACATCTGTTTCTCTCCGCTCGACAACTGGTAAGGATACAAGGCCTCGCCTATCTGCGAGAACTTGATTTCGTTCTCGGTACGTATTATTGTCTTTCCGGTATCCGAGAACAGGTCGTCAATCAGGTCCTGGAATTTCTTTTTAGGCTCCGATATGCGCTGCGCCATTATCGCCGCGTCGGGCTGTCCGCTCTGCAATACGGCAATTATACGGTTGCCGATGTTCACCTGGTAATCAAGGTATTTCCTTTGCAACTTGAACAACTGCCAGTCAAGCTCCGTGGCAAGATTCGCCCCCATCTCGCCTATTACGTCAGCATTAAGCAGGGGGCGGTCGAAAGAGCGTATTACGTCATAACGTATAAAGCCCGCATCTTCCGGGCATACGGTTATGTGTACACCTTTCATAAGATGGTTGGTTATGTCGCCGTTGGGACCCACGCTCTTCACCACCTTATTTATAATGGTACTTTTGCCTACGCCGTTGATTCCGCTCAGTATGTTCACGCGTCTGTCGAGCTTCCATACAACGTGTCGGCGGCCGCTCCAAAGGGAGTCTATCTCTATTTCTTTTATGTAGTCGGCGTATTTTTGCATAATATTGATTTTATCCTTACTTATTCATGGCAAATATAGTCATTTTATTTTGAATTGTGTACCTTTGCACGCAAAATAATAATAAACTTATATTTTCATGACTAACAATCGTCCGCTAATCGCGCACTTGTGCATGTTCTTGGCTTGTGCGTTCTGGGGGTTAATGGCGCCTCTGGGCAAAGATGCCATGACCCACGGTTTTACCGGTATTGACGTAGTGACGTTCCGCGTCACGGGCGGTGCCGTGCTATTCTGGCTCACGTCGCTGTTTGTCAAAAAAGAGCACGTTCCAAAGCGCGACCTGCTCATGCTTATAGGCGCCGCCTTGCTCGGCCTTGTGTTCAACCAGTGCTGCTATACCATCGGCCTTAGCATAACTTCACCCGTCAACGCAAGTATCGTGACCACATCAATGCCAATCTTCGCCATGCTCCTTGCAGCCTTAATACTGAAAGAGCCCATAACCGGCAAGAAGGCAGGAGGCGTAGCAATAGGCTGCGCCGGCGCCATAATACTTATCGCCACCAGCGCGGCCGCCACGAGCTCGAAGGTAGGCGACATCCGCGGCGACCTGCTCTGCCTCGGCGCGCAACTGTCGTTCGCGTTTTATCTTACGATATTCCGCGACCTCATACGCCGCTATTCCGTCATAACAATCAACAAGTGGATGTTCACCTACGCGTCTGTTTTCATACTGCCGTTCACCTTCGGCCGCGTGTCGTCCATTGATTACTCGGCCATACCTGTATCAACATGGCTCGAGACAGGCTTCGTTGTATTCTTCGGAACATACGTAAGCTACATCCTGATGATGGTTGGCCAGCAGACACTCCGTCCTACCGTAGTCAGCATATACAATTACGTGCAGCCGCTCGTGTCAGTCACGGTGAGCGTTCTTACGGGAATAGGCGTGTTCAAGCCGTCACAAGGACTTGCCGTCATACTCGTGTGCCTTGGCGTATGGCTCGTAACCCATTCCAAGTCACGTCGGGACATGGAGAAAGAAATGAAAAATTAAGAGTTAAGAATTAAGAATTAAGAAAATATGTATTCCTCTTTTATATGGCTTATTTATCCCATTCGGCTTATTAGGCCTCAGCTATGTCACCACAAGGCATATTTTCTTAATTCTTAACTCTTAATTCTTAATTTAATAACTTCCATCATGCAAAGCAAAAATATTCTTTCATTCATCGGCAACACCCCGCTCGTAGAGCTGGGTCGTTTGTCGTCACATGAAGGCGTAAGCACGCCTGTCATGGCAAAAGTAGAGTTCTTCAACCCCGGTGGTAGCGTAAAAGACCGCGTGGCACTGGCTCTCGTCAACGATGCCGAACGCCGCGGACTGCTCACGCCGGGAGCCACGATAATCGAGCCTACGAGCGGCAACACGGGCATAGGACTTGCCCTCGTGGCCGCCGTCAAGGGATATAAACTGATACTGACAATGCCCGAAACAATGAGCATTGAGCGCCGTAAGCTCGTGGCCGCATACGGAGCGGAGGTCCGACTTACGCCGGCGGCCGAGGGTATGGGCGGAGCCGTAAAGGCAGCCGAGAGCCTGCAACGCTCCATTCCGGGCTCGGTTATTCTCGGACAGTTTGACAACCAGGCCAATCCTCAGTGCCACTACGACACCACGGGACGCGAGATTTGGGAACAGACTGACGGAAATATAGACGCTTTCGTTGCCTGCGTAGGCACCGGAGGCACAATATCGGGCACGGGCCGACGCCTCAAGGAATACAACCACGACATCAAGATAATAGCCGTTGAGCCGGCATCGTCGCCTTTGCTGTCGGCCGGGCACAGCGGCCCACACAAGATTCAGGGTATCGGTGCGAACTTCATACCTAAGACATACGACGCCGGAGTAGTTGACGAAGTAGTGACCGTAACCGACGCCGAGGCAATGCGCACGGCACGCCTCACTGCCAGCAACGAGGGACTGCTCGTAGGAATATCGTCAGGAGCGGCACTTGCGGCGGCACTTGCGGTAGCCAAGCGCCCTGAATACAGCGGCAAGCGAATAGTTACGCTCCTGCCCGACACGGGCGAGAGATACCTCTCCACCGAGTTGTTCAACATCTGACCGAATACACGCATGGCGCTTAGCGGCAGGCACCCCGTAGCCTGTTGAAAACCGCGCGACATAAAGCGCCGACGCAAAAGGCCGTCTTTCGCAATGCAAAAGGCCGCCTATTAACGCCTGAAAGGCCGTCTTTCATAATGCGAAAGACGGCCTTTTACATTATAGCCGAATCTGTTGCACAATCACGCACGGCGCCCTACATGCAACAAGCCGTCAACATAGTACCAGCATCCGGCAAAATTGTGCTATATGATAAGACATTAATAACGTAACTTTGCCACACCGGAAAAACCGAAAGACAATAATCATGAAGAAACTATTATCAGCACTTATCGCGCTTGCCCTCGGCACGACACAGGGCAATGCGCAAACAAGCCACACGGCAAGTAATGACAATTTCATCAGCGTAAGCGGCGGACAGTTTGTCCGCAACGGCAAACCGTACTATTACATAGGCGCCAACTTCTGGTACGGAGCCATCCTCGCGTCCGAAGGAACGGGCGGCAACCGGCGGCGACTGAAGCAGGAACTCGACTCACTGAAAGCCATCGGAGTTGACAACCTGCGCATTCTGGTAGGCTCTGACGGAAAGCGCGGCGTGCCAACCAAGGTTGAGCCTACGCTACAGACCGCTCCGCGCGAATATAACGACACTATCCTTGCCGGCCTCGACTACCTGCTGGCGGAAATGAGGAAAAGGGACATGGTAGCCGTGCTATACCTCAACAACTCATGGGAATGGAGCGGCGGCTACGGCCAATACCTCGAATGGGCCGGCCACGGCAAAGCTCCCGTACCGGCTAAGGACGGCTACCCCGCCTTCATGGACTTCGTAAGCCAGTTTCCCAAGTCGCCGAAGGCAAAACAACTATTTGCCGGCTACGTACGCGACATCATCTCACGCACGAACAGGTACACCGGAATACGCTATGCCGACGACCCGACCATCATGTCATGGCAAATAGGCAATGAGCCAAGGGCATTCTCAACTGACGGCAAGGAGGCTTTCGCCGAATGGATGGAAGAGGCCGCAGCACTGATAGACTCGCTCGCCCCGCGGCAGCTTGTGTCGACAGGCAGCGAGGGGCAACACGGTTGCGAGGAGGACATGGCCCTGTTCGAGCGCATACATGCCTGCCCGCATGTCGACTACATGAACATACACATCTGGCCGTACAACTGGGGATGGGCGCCGCAAGACAAGCTGACGGACAATCTCAAGCATGCCAAAGAAGCCACAAAGGAATATATCGACAACCATCTTGACATAGCCCGCAAATACTGCAAGCCGCTCGTGCTTGAGGAATTCGGCTATCCGCGCGACGGATTCAGGTTCACCAAAGACGCCGCAACGACGGCGCGTGACAGCTATTACGAATATATATTCAGCCTCGTAGAAGGCAACGCGCGCAACGGCGGACTGCTTGCAGGATGCAACTTCTGGGGGTGGGGCGGCACGGCCAGCCTTCCCGTAGGGCACGACTACTGGCAACCCGGCGACGACTATACCGGCGACCCGGCACAAGAGGCACAAGGACTTAACTCCGTGTTCAGCACCGACACTACAACGACAAACCTGATCAGGATGGCTAACAGGAAACTCGGCAGCTTTTGACCCATGTCAAAAAAGTGGGCTCCAACAAAAATATCATGTGCCAAAATGGCGTAACATTAGCGGAACGGTTGTATTTTTGCACTCGAAAACAACGGATAACAAGTAAAAGGATTGGCTCGCAAGGGCAGTATTTCTTAGGATAACAAAAACAATAGGTATTATGAAAAAGAATGTAAAAAGCTTGCTCCGCAGTTTCAGGAAGAATCTTGCGTGGAGCGCGAACGTAATGTATGGCGCACGTTTCAACCGCTAAGCCGCCATACTTAGACAGCAAGACCAGACACAACAATATAAAAGAAACAGGTCGTGTAACGGACAGTCAACCGTTGCACGACCTTTTTTTCATCGGTTAGGCGTATTCCACACCTTTGTATCAGTACACGTTACGGTAACGGTTTTGCCGCCACATGCCAGCACGAAGTCGCCCTTTTCCAGGCGCCAAAGGCCGTCATAGCCAACGAAAGCAAGGTCGTCGGCAGCAAGTTTCAGCGTTACCGTCTTTGTCTCTCCCGGTTTAAGGCTTATCTTGTCGAAGCCACGAAGCCGCTTGATGTCCGGCGTTGAGCTTGCCACAAGGTCGCTCGAATACAGCAACACGCTCTCCTTGCCTTCTACACTGCCGGTATTTGTCACGTCGACCGACACGGTTATAACGTCACCCGGAGCAAAAGAAGACTTGTCGACCTTGAGGTTTGAGTAGGCATACGACGTGTAACTGAGGCCGAAACCGAACGGCCATTGCACGTCCATGACGGCATCATAGTTATAGTTTCCGGCCATCTGACCTACGTTTTCACAAGGTTTGTAGTCGTAAGTGGCAAGCGAATTGATGTACTTCGGATACGTATAAGGCAGCTTTCCGCTGAAATTAACGTCTCCGGCGAGCAGGTTTGCAAGTGCGTCACCGCCATAGTTGCCGGGCAGCATAACATGAACCACGGCCTTGGCAAGCGGTTCTATGTCATTGATAATGCGCGGACGGCCTTCGTTCAAAACAAGGATTACAGGCTTGCCGGTGGCAGCGAGCGCCTTCACAAGGTTGCGCTGGTTGGCCGAGAGGGTCAGGTCGTTAAGGTTGCCGGGCGTCTCGCAATACGAGTTTTCACCGATGCAGGCTATTATAACGTCGGCGTTGGCGGCAGCGGCCACGGCCTTTTCTATCTCAACGGGGTTCTCCTCCCACCAGTTGTCGTTCTTATACGGCGCGTAAGTAACGCCCGGCTCGTACGTGATGTTGTCCTTTCCGAATTTGTTGCACAACGCTTCGTATATCGTATTGTACGCTCCGGCAAACTCGTCGGCGCGGTGTCCCTGCCACGAATACGACCATCCGCCGTTAAGACAGCGCATTAAGTTGGCGTTAGGGCCGGCAAGCAGAATCTTGGTTCCTTGTTTCAAGGGCAGCAGGTTGCCGTCGTTCTTCAGCAGAACCTCGCTCTCCTCGGCGGCGCACAGGGCCCCGTCGGCATGCTCGGGCGAACCGAACTTGTCGTATTCGGCGATGTCCCAATACGGATTATCGAACAATCCGAGGCGGTATTTCAGGCGAAGCACACGGGCTACGGCGTCGTCTATCCTGCTCTTTGGCACCTCGCCCTCCTCCACCAGCTCCTTCAAGTACGTGCAGAAGCTCGTTTCGTAAGGCACCATCGACATGTCAATGCCGGCGTTGATGGCTATCTTGATGGCCTCTTTCTTGGTCGCGGCTATGTGGTCACGGGTGCAGAGGTTGTTGATGTCGGCCCAGTCGGTCACTATAAGACCGTCCCAGTTGAGGTCACGCTTGAGCCAATCAGTCAGCAGTTCCTTGTTGGCGTGGAACGGCATGCCGTTGTCTACTGCCGAATTGACCATCACGCTCAACGCCCCCGCACGTATCGCGGCCAGGTAAGGGGCAAAATGCTTCTCGCGAAGTTCGCTTCTCGGTATGGCCGACGGCGTGCGGTCCTTGCCCGATACGGGCACTCCGTAGCCCATGTAGTGCTTCACGCAGGCGGCAACATTGTACCGGCCGATGTGGTTGGGGTCGCTGCCCTGGAATCCGAGCACGGCCTCAACGCCCATTACGGTGTTAAGATAAGCGTCCTCGCCATAGTTTTCCCACATGCGGGGCCAGCGTGGATCGCGCCCGAGGTCTACCACGGGAGCATACGTCCAGGGCACGCAGCTGGCCTTGGTCTCGTACGCCGAGATCTCGGCTCCTCGCCTTACGAGAGTCCGGTTGAACGTAGCGCCCATGTTGACGCCCTGCGGAAAGAGGGTGCCGTCAAGCGTATATGTGGTGCCGTGGATTTCGTCAACGCCGTAAATGCAGGGTATTCCGATTTCCTTAATCGACTTCTCCTGTATCTGCCGGATGGCTTTCGCCCACACTTCCTTCTTCTGCGCCACGCTCAGGGGCACGTTCAGGAGCGAGCCTACCTTGTATTTGCCGATTACAGTGTCGAGCATTGCCTCGCTAAGGGTAAACCCGTCGCGGCTCTTCTCGAAGTCGGTCACCACGTCAATGGTTATCTCGCACATCTGCCCTATTTTCTCTTCAAGGGTCATTTTCTTGAGCCATTGCTGAATGTTCGCTTCTATAACGGGGTCTGACGGGATAGCCGGCGCAGTCTGCCCGACGGCCAAAGCTATCGCCCCGGCACACATAACGGTGGTCATTGCCATTTGTTTTACTTTATTCATAATTGTTGGTTTATAATGTTTTCATGACTCGATTAACGGCCGTTTGGCACGGCCTGGAAAGGGTTTGGCTGTCGTTTTGCAAACACCTGATATTCAATGCGTTAGCAAAAGGCCACCTTTTGTTTCCCAAAAGACCGTATTTTGCACGCCAAAAGGTGGCCTTTTACAAGCTAAAAGACGGCCTTTCACAAGGCGAAAGACCGTCTCAAGCAAAAAAACAATCCTTATATAAACATCAAAAAACACCTATTGTGTAAAATCATCGCATGCAAACGGCACAAGCATCACCACTCCCAGTCGTCCGTACGGAACGGCACGAGGGGCAGTCCGCGCAGGTTTGCCACGTTGCCGGGCGAATAATCGTGGAACGCGTAGCGTACCGACACGGGACTGCTGACCTTGTCGCATACCACGACTATCTGGTTCTTGCCCATCAGCTCGGCCTTGGCGGGATAGAACTCACGGTCGGCGCCGGCCACCTCAAAGCCCTCCATGCCCTTCATGCGGTTGAATCCGTTGTCTGCATGAACAAAGCTGAGCACCACGGTGTCGCCTTTCACTTCCATCGACTGGTATGCCGGACAGTCGGCCTCTATGCCTTTTACGCCATATGTCTTGGCCAACGCCTGGTAAGCCAGGCGCGAACCTACACTGCGCTTGTCCTTCGGGTGTACGTTCTCGGCCTCGTAAGGCTCTACAAGGTCGTTGGTAGATACCATCGCACTGTTGGCAATCAGCGACTGAGCCTTGTACTGCGCCTCACGCAGGAAGGCCGACGCCCTGCCCTCGTACTTGCCGAACGGGGCAATCTCGACGAAATAGAAGGGCAGCTCTCCCTGTCCCCACTCCTTGCGCCAGAGGTCTACCATGGTCTTAAGACGCTGGGCGTAGGTCTTGTGTTTGCCAACGTTCGACTCGCCCTGGTACCACAGGAAGCCCTTGATTGTATATCCTTCAAGCGGACGGAGCATGCCGTTATACATCAGCGTGGGGCTCAGGTAGTGCCACCAGTCGTGCGGTTCTTCCTTGCGGATGTCGCGTTTCAGGTCGATGTCAGGATACTTTGCCACGGTGTCGCGCGGCAACCAGCCCTCTACCATCGTGCCTCCCCAGCTGCAGTTGATAATGCCCACGGGCACATCGAGCACGCTGTTGACCATCCGTGCGAAGAAAAACGCCGTGGCGCTGAAGCGCGGCGAGTTCTCGGGATTGCACACTTTCCACTTGCCCTGACAACGGTCTACGGGCGAAAGCTGGCCGTTCTTCTCGACAGTGGCCATGCGTATGCCCTTATATTGCGCCGACGTGGCTATCACTTCGTTGGCTCCGGATATGGGACAGTTGTCGAAACCCGCAAGCGGCATTTCCATATTAGACTGTCCCGAGCAGAACCACACCTCGCCGATGAGCACGTTAGAGAGTTTCACCTGCCCGTCCTTATCCGCGATAGTCAGCGTCTGCGGGGCGTAAGAGGCTGCCGGAGTCTTTACCGTGGCAGTCCACTTGCCGTTCTTGTCGGCGTCAACGGTCACGGCATTGCCGCTCCACGACGTGCCCACCGTAACCTTTGCGCCAGGCTCGGACCAGCCCCAAATGCGTGCGTCAGTCTGCTGCTGCAACACCATATTGTCGCTGAATATATCGGGTAAGTCGACCTTTGCCCACGTTACCGAATGTGCCAGGGCGCACAGACAGACTGCCAATACTGTTCTCTTCATATACACTTTGATACAATTATGAATTATCTCGTTCTCTCGATTATCTCCAGGCACATCCTTCCGTTGTGGTAAGGACACTTCCAGAAGCCGGCCTTGTCGTCCTTGCGGTTCACCGTTCCGTCGGGCATTATGCTCCAATGCCACTCCCCGTGCTCATGGTCAACGAGCTTGTCCTTGATAAACAGCCAGCAGTCAATGGCCGTGTCAAGAGCATTCACGTCACCGAAATGCTGGTAAAGGTTGAAGTGACCTACTACGTTTTCGGCCTGAACCCACCAGTGGAGTTCACGGTCGGTCTTGTCCTTGGCTACAAAAGTCTCGTAAATCATGCTGCCGTCAGGGTTCAGTCCTTCGTCCGCAGCCATGGCGATATGCCTTATTATGTGCTCAACTTCCTTCAAAAGGGCTTTATCACCAAGCACAAGCGCTGCCTCGTGGATGAGCCATGACGCCTCGATGTCATGCCCGTAGGATATTATTTCGTCCTTAACCGTCCAGTCGTCGTCAAAGAACAGGTCGAGATGATACGTCGTTCCGTTCAGTATCTTCTTGATAAACAGCTCGATAAGATTCCTCAACTGCCGCTCCAGACGCGGGTCTTTCCACACACGGTAGAGGTTGGCGTAAGGCTCAAGGATGTGCAGGTGGGTGTTCATCGTCTTGCTCATGTTCTCGTCCTTGTCGCTAAGGCGCATGTCGGCTATGGGCTGCCAGTCGCGCATGAAGGCCTCGATATATCCGTTTCTCTCCTTGTCGAAACTGTATTCCTCTATCGTCTCAAACAGTTTCACGGCATAGTCAAGGGATTCATCGTCGCCGGTGGCACGGGCATATTCGCTCAATCCGTATATCGCGAAGCCCAAAGCGTATATCTGTTTCTTTGTGTCGAGCGGACTGCCGTCGGCATTCAACGACCAATATACTCCCCCGAAATCCTTGTCATAGAACTTGTCTATCAGGTAACGCTTGGCCCTCGTGGCCGTCTCGAGATACTCCTGCTTGCCCAACAGGCGGTAAGCGGCCGAGAAAGTCCATAATATGCGGCCATTAAGTATCGCTCCCTTGGGCGCCTCGGTGTCGAGAACGTCGTTGCCGTCAATGCGCCCGTAGAATCCTCCACGCACGTTGTCGGCCATCTTACCGCTCCAGAACGGCAGGATGTCGTTCTCGAGTTCGGCCCTAACCTCCATGCAAAGCTTATTTATTTTTTCCTTCATTAGATTGTGAACGCTTAATGTTTAACTTATCTATGATTTTAGATACCTGCTGTTCTCCTAACGGATAACATAGGATGAAGACAACCGACACAACCGAAGCGGCTGCCGGCAGCCAGCTCAGGAACAGCTTTATGCCGTGTATTGTCTCGGGACTCTGCGCGGCATTGGCGTGGAATCCGAAATAGGAAAGCAGCCAACCGGTGAGCGCGGTGCCTATAGCCCAGCCGAATTTCTGGCTCATCGACGAGGCCGAGAATATCAGTCCGGTGGCACGGTTGCCAGTGTTCAGCTCGGAATAATCGGCGCAATCAGCGTACATCGACCACAACAGCGGGAATATACTGCCGGCACACATGCTGATAAGGCACTGGAACACGAAGATAAGAACAATGTCGTCCTTGTCAAACCAGAAGAAGATCACGCTTAGAACGGCGGTCAACAGCATGGCAAGAGCAAACGTACGCTTCTTTCCTATCTTGTTGCTGACAGGCGCGGCGAGCACAACTCCGATGATATTGGCTGCCTGGCCAACGGCGAGAAACAGTCCGCTGAGCACGAACGAGACGCCAAACAGATTGACAGTATGGAAATTATCCTCGACAATATAGTACTTGAAGTAGTACACGGCGGCACCGTCACGGATAGAGTTGAACACCAACGCCGCCACGCCGGCTACGAAAAGAATACACCACGGACGGTTATGCAGCAGGTCTTTGATGTCCGTCTTGAGTGACGTTTTCTGCTCGTTGATGGGCTTTACACGCTCCCTTGTCCAAGAGAAGCAGCCCAGGAAGAGGATAACACACAGCACGGCGATGGTAGCTGCAGCCATAAACCATCCCGTCTGTTGGTCAGCTATGTCCTTACTGTGCCCGCTGAAGGCGTTGGCCATTGGCATAAAGAGCAGCAACGCGATAAAACTGCCGATGTAGGCAAACGTCATACGGAAGGTAGACAGCGTGTTGCGTTCGCTCGGATTAGGGCTCATCACGCCAAGCAATGACGCGTAAGGCACGTTGATGGCTGAATAAACCATCATCATAATCGAGTAAGTGGCGTAAGCGTAAACCAGCTTTCCGGTAAGGCCGAACGACGGGGTGTAGAACGTAAGCGCGCCAACAATACCGAACGGCACGGCAAGACATAGTATATAAGGACGGAACTTACCCCAGCGGCTGTTGGTCCGGTCCGCAACGATTCCTACGACAGGGTCGAACACGGAGTCCCATATTCGGGTTACGAGGAACATCGTTCCTACCATGGCGGCAGGCAAACCGAACACGTCTGTATAAAATATCATGAGGTAGGCTCCAAAGAGTTTCCAGAACATGGACGACGCCATGTCTCCGAAGCCGTAACCTATCTTTTCCCTTAGTTTTATCATTTTTCCATAGTTAGACTATATTCCATGTTATTTCATTATCTTCATATTACGGTCAATCAGCTTCTTCAATGTTTCAACCGACGCCGTTGTGGTCAGTCCGTCTTCGGGAGTGTTCATGCAATAGTCGACGAGTTTGTCGATTGTTGACACCGCTACGTGCATGCGGGTGTCGGAAGACGCATAATAGATGTACACCATGCCGTCCTCGTCGGCTATCCAACCGTTTGCAAACAGCACGTTCGACACGTCGCCGATACGCTCTTCTCCCTCCGGCGCCATGAAGTAACCGCCGGGCGCGGCGATAACTCTCGTCGGGTCGTCAAGGGCAGTCATATACATGTAGAGCACGTAACGCAAGCCTGCCGCACACCCTCTTACGCCGTGGGCAAGGTGCAGCCAGCCCTTCGGAGTCTTTATAGGATGGGGGCCTTCGCCGTTCTTCACCTCCTTGATGGTATGGTAATAGCGCAGGTCTATGATTTTCTCGTCGGTTATCTCGGCGTGGGTTATGTCGTCAACGAGCGCCCAACCGATGCCACCACCGCTGCCGGTGTCGATGAATCCATCCTGCGGGCGGGTGTAGAACGCGTACTTCCCGTCAACAAACTCGGGGTGAAGCACAACGTTGCGCTGCTGGCTTTTTGTCTTGAGGTCAGGCAGTCGGTACCACGTCTTGAGGTCTTTCGTGCGGGCGATGGCAGCCGTTGCCGTTGCCGCCGACAGGTCGCCGGCGGGCGCGTTGTCGTCATGACGCTCGGCGCAGAACACTCCGTAAATCCATCCGTCCTCATGTGCGGTAATGCGCATGTCGTAGATATTGGTGGCTGGAATCACGTCGTCGGGCATTGTTACGGGATAATCCCAGAAGCGGAAGTTGTCCACACCGTTGGGACTCTCGGCCACGGCGAAGAACGACTTGCGGTCGGCACCCTCAACACGTACAACGAGCACGTACTTACCGTTCCACTTGATGGCGCCCGAATTCATCGTTGCGTTCATGCCGATGCGCTCCATCAGGTAAGGATTGGATTTCTCGTCAAGGTCATAACGCCAGAACACCGGCGTATGGGCAGCAGTCAATATGGGGTATTTATATCTTGTGTAAATACCGTTTGACTGGCTTACGGGCTCGTTCTTGCGGGTAATCAGGGCCTCATGTTCTGCGAACAGGGCTTTTACTTTTTCATCAAACAGACTCATTGTTGCTTATTTTATTTTTGGTTATTATTTCTTCCTCAATCTCTCACCTTATATATTTACCTTCTTACTTTTTTACCTTTTTACTTTTCGCCTCCGGCCTTTACGAACACTGTCCGCCTGTCGGCATGGAACTTGACAAAGTCTTTTGCCGACGGTTCGCCGGGATACGGGGCAAAGTAATGTCCGGGCTTGTTGTGCGCATTACGCCATACGAGCACGTAGCTTATGGGATATTTTGCTATTACGGGCAGCAAAGTCTGCGTCCACCACGTGCTGTCGGGTATCGACTCATGGCCCGCCTCGGTCAGCGCCATGGCCTTGCCGTGCTCACGGCTTACCTGCTCCATGATGCCGAGAATGCGGTCGAGCGTAGCCATATATTCGGCATTCGTGCCATACTGGTAAGCGTCAGCGCCGATAAGGTCTATCTTCGAGTCGCCGGGATAACGCTCAAGATACTCGGCAGTGTCCTTCGGCTCTATGCCGGGCGAGTACGCCCAAAGCAACTGGTCGGTGCCCTTGGCCGCCAGACGGTCGTACGTAAGCTGCCACAGGGCCTTGTACTCTTCGGTAGAACAGAGCGCCTGTCCCCACCAGAACCAGCTGCCCGTATGCTCGTGCCACGGGCGGAAGAGCACCGGCACCTTAACGCCGTCGGCGGTCTTTATCGAGTTCAGGTAGTCTGCCACACGGTCGAGCCAGCCCAAGAACTTCTCATGATTGGCCCCGCCGGGCAGCACCGAGCGCACCACGGACGAGTCGGACACGTCCCACGCGTTCTTTCCCGTCAGTGGGTTGTTGGCGTGCCAGCTCATCGTAACCATGCCGCCGCGACGGTATTGAGCCACGGCTTCGCGCCTGATTTTGTCGAACGGCACGCTGTCAAGGTTGACGTCGTGCCCGAGCTCAATGTCGCCAAGGTCGAAAGACATCACAGCGGGATATTCGCCGCACACGCTCTTGATGTCGCTGCGGCCTTCATCACCCACCCAGCCTATGCCGTACATCGTGTCGTCATGGTGTCCGAACATGAACTTACCGTCACGCGGCATATTCTCAAGAGTCTTGAGCATGGCTACGGCCTCAGGCGTTCTCGTCTGCTTCTGTGCCTGGCATGCAGTGGCAACCAGCATACATGCCCCTAAAGTTATTGCTGATACAAGGTTCATAATAATTGCTTAAATTATTGGTTTTCTACTTAAATGCGTACCTCTCCGCGGGCCGCTTTAGATTATGTCAATACCAGATTTGACTGTCAAGGTCAAGTTTTCAACATATTTTCGGTTGCAAAGTTACATTCTTATATTATCTTTGACAAATACAATTTTACCACATCATAATACTTTTTCGCCCGCACATATAATTTCTTACTTTTCGACCGGCACAATCACCTGATTCTTGACGTTATGCCCGAAGTAACAAAATGTCAAAACAAAAATGTCCGTCTGAACAGCCGAAATAGAACGTCGGCAATGCCATATACGGTCATTAGCATGACAATAAACGGCCTTTAGCTACCCTAAAAACGGTCTTTCATGACACAAAAGACGGCCTTTTACAACTTGAAAGACCGTCTTTACCGCACCCAAAAGCCGCATTTTGAAGACCGAAACACGGCTTTTCATGGGCTATTTTGCGTCGCAAAACTGCACATTCATACGCAAACAAGGATTAAACTACTGGTTATCAAGTATTTAATTATGCACACATTTCAGGCCATATTCACGTCCGTCAGTATTTTATTTTAGAATATCGCCGTATAGAGACGTCAACGCAAATCAACATGCAAGCCAAATGCCGCATAAACATTACACATCAGGCGGTACAGCAAATAATGGCTGACATTTCGCCAACAGGAAACAAATATAATACGGACACACATCATTCATCGTGCATTTTCATCATAAACAGGTACAAACAATCATGACATCATAAACCTTTTTCTTTATATCTTATCCCCTCATCGTAGCCAGGCGGTCGCAAATCTGGCTACTATAGAAGTACGCAACAAGTTATAAATGGTCTGGAAAGCAACACCCTACAACTGACGTCTGGATAAAAATAAGCGTGCCTTCGCATATTGAAGGCACGCCGTAAAGAAACTAAATAATGATTTTCTTCTTGAAATACGTCTCGCGGAACTCCGTAGGCGAGCAGTTTTTCTTGCGCTTGAAGATACGGTTGAAGTTGGACAGGTTATTGAAACCGCAGTCATAACATATCTCGGCTACCGACATTGTCGTATCCACCAGCATACGGGCTGCATGGCCGAGGCGTATGTCTATGATATAGTCTGACAGCTTCTTGCCAGTGCGCTGCTTGAAGAAACGGCTGAAAGCCGCCGGCGACATGCCCACCATGTCGGCCAGTTTCGACAGGTGCACCTCGTCCTGATAATGGTCGCTGATGTACTGCTGTATCTTCAGCACACGCCGGCTGTTGGCCTGTACGTTCACCTTGGCGAACGACGACGTCGACAGGCTGTGCGCCTTGTCGGTAAAGAACGACAGCTCGTAGAGCAGCGTAAGAAACTGGGTTACGGCATAGAACCCCTTTGTCTCGGGCAGGGTGTCGAGCAGGAAGTATATCTTCATGATGGCTTCCATCGGAAAACTCAGGCCGTTGCGTGCCTTGTCAAGCATTGTCTTGACGCGGTCGAACTGGTTGGTAGTGGCAAGGCTGTCAAAAAAATGCGGCGAGAACTGTATCGTTATCTCGCGTATGTCCTCCGAGTCACAAGTGCCCTGCTCCCATACATGCTCCAGCTCGGGCGTGGTAATGAGCACAAGGTCATAGTCGTCAACGGTCTCGACCGAGTCGCCCACTATGCGCTGAAGCCCCCTGCCGTGCTCAACGAAGTTCAGCTCGTACTCATCATGACAGTGTATGGGATAAGTGAATTCCTTTTTGTGACGGTCAACGATGTAGAAACAGTCCTTCTCCGACAGCGGCGTAATTTCCCTGAGAATATAATGCTCGGAATTATTCTTGGTCATGATACGTTGGTATTTAAGGTCAATTAAAAAATATACGCAAATATAATGCTATTTTTTTGAATTGTCATACTTTTTTGACAAAAACGATACAAATATGCATATATAGTGTCCCAAAAGTCATCACGGCGCGTTACATACCACGATAATCCCCTCAGCGGCACGGCCGGCGTCGTGGAGCGGCCGCCGACTTCTGCATTGGGACTCGGCCGCCGGCGGCACCTCTCAGCCACAATAAAATGCCGAAGATCGTGAACATGGCGATTTTATACCAATATCTGACAAAATAATATCGCCCTTTTCGGATTACAATCACTAACTTTGCAAGCGGAAAATAATCTGAAAACTATACGAACAAAAATGGACTTCATGAAAAGACTTGGCTTGCTTGCGGGTGCGTTGGCACTCATAAGCGGCGCGGCGGCGGCCCCAATAGAGGTTGCCACGCCACATACTTCATTGGTAATCGACGCCACCGAGGGCGCCGAACTTAAGCAAATGTACTATGGCGACAGGCTGTCGGCCGCCGACCTTGCCGCACTTTCCAACGCCGGGGGCGCCACATACGCCGCCTATCCCGTGTACGGCATGAACTGCCAGGGCGAGACCGCGCTGGCGGTGAAGCACGCCGACGGCAACATGTCGTTGCAAATGGCGGTTGAGAATGTTACAACAGCTACGGAGGGCAACGCCACCGTGACACGCGTCAGCATGAAAGACAAGGTATATCCGTTCTATGTCGACGTGTGCTACAGGGCATACAACGACGTGGACATCATCGAGACGTGGACAGAGATACGCCATGACGAGAAAGGAGAGGTGGCGCTCAACCAGTTCGCCTCGGGCTACCTGCCTATACGCCGGGGCACGGTATGGCTGTCGTCGCTGTACGGTGCATGGGCTAATGAAGGGAGATTATTGCAGGAACCGCTCGAACCGGGCATGAAAGTCATCAAGAACAAGGACGGCATCCGCAACTCGCACACCGCGCACGCCGAGGTTATGTTCTCGCTCGACGGACGCCCACAGGAGAACACCGGAGCAACAATCGGCGCGGCGCTGTGCTACGGAGGCAACTACAAACTCCGTGTTGACACCGACGAAAGCGAGTATCACCACTTCTTCGCGGGTATCAACGAGGAGAACTCTACGTACAACCTGAAACGGGGCGAGACATTCGCCACTCCTGCACTCGCCCTGACATACAGCCGTGAAGGACTTAGCGGAGCCAGCCGCAACTTCCACCGATGGGGACGCAAATACCGGCTCATGCACGGCGACAGGGAACGAATGATACTGCTCAACAGCTGGGAGGGCGTGTACTTCAACATCAACCAGGAGGGCATGGACCAGATGATGGCCGACATTGCATCGATGGGCGGAGAGCTGTTCGTCATGGACGACGGATGGTTCGGCACGAAATACCAGCGCAACAGCGACAACGCAGCGCTCGGCGACTGGACAGTCGACAAGCGGAAACTGCCGGAAGGCATTGAGGGACTGCTGCGCGACGCAAAGAAAAACGGCGTGAAATTCGGTATTTGGATTGAGCCCGAGGCTACCAACACCAAGAGCGAACTGTACGAGAAACACCCTGAGTGGATTGTAAACGCGCCCAACCGACAGCCGGCGACAGGCCGAGGGGGCACACAGCTAATGCTCGACCTGGGCAACCCCGAGGTTCAAGACTTCGTGTTCGGCGTGGTTGACAACCTCATGACCAAATATCCCGAAATAGCATACATCAAGTGGGACGCCAACATGGGCATACAGAGCCACGGCTCGACATACCTTACAAAGGACAACCAGAGCCATCTGTACATCAACTACCACCGCGGATTCGAGAAGGTATGCCAGCGTATCAGGGCCAAGTATCCCGACCTCATAATACAGGCTTGCGCCAGTGGAGGTGCCAGGGCAAACTGGGGCGTGCTGCCATACTTCGACGAGTTCTGGGTAAGCGACAACACCGACGCGCTGCAACGCATTTACATGCAGTGGGGCACGTCATACTTCTTCCCGGCAATAGCAATGGCGTCGCACATCAGCTCAAAGCCCAACCACCAGACGTTCCGCACCATACCTATCAAATTCCGTATCGACGTGGCCATGAGCGGACGGCTCGGCATGGAGATACAGCCAAAGAACATGACCGACGAAGAGAAGGAGCTGTGCCGCAAGGCCATTGCCGAGTACAAGCAAATCAGGCCCGTCGTGCAGTTCGGCGACATCTACCGGCTCGTATCTCCGTACGACAGACTGGGCGTTGCGTCGCTCATGTACACATCAGAGGCTAAGGACAAAGCCGTGTTCTACTGGTGGAAGACCGAGACTTTCGTCAACCAGCACCTGCCACGCGTCAAGATGGCCGGCCTCGACAGGACAAAGACTTACCGCGTACACGAGCTTGACAGAATAGACAACAACCCGTTGAAATTCGAGGGAAAGACCTTCAGCGGCGCGTTCCTCATGGACACGGGACTCGAGATTCCATACACACACGACGTAGACTACAACAAGCTGAACGATTACGCCAGCCGGGTATTGTATCTCGAGGAAGTGAAATAACACAAATAACATCCTTGCCACACGAACGGCAAGCACTGTAAACGGGACATGCCGTATGCACGCATACAACGTAAGAGGACATACCGCAGAACCACAATAACCTCAAGATTTCGTCTTGTCTACAGAGAATATGCCAAAATGGGGAGTGTCTCCATTTTGGCATATTAACATATTCCGTACCATCCCGCCAGCGCATTAACGTGACTCCGGTTTTCCGCCTTTATGCCGTATTAACATAAAATACATGGCATGAAAATTCATAAAGACGTAAAAACATTGTATTTTTGTACCTGCTACGCCGTGACATTCGGTCCGCACAACGCCAATCCGCTGAAAAGACACCGGGGAGGCGCCTTTCCAGAAAACGGCCGGCGCACTAAAACAAGCAACGATGGATTATACGATATATGAATTCTCACTTGGCACGGCACTGGTGCTGATGCTCTTCTTTGCCGCCTATTTCCTTGCCGCAAAGACTCCCGACAAGCCCATCTTCGCCAACTACGTACGCTCACGACGTATCATGGGCGTGGCGCTGATGGCGCTTTCGGCAAACTATTCGGTTCATTTGTTTCTCGGAGTGCGCTTCTACCGCCCGGGAGTGGCCATCCTGATGAACCTATCAACGTATTTCCTGTCCTACTGGCTGTTCAGTTCGGCACTTACAGCCTTGCTCGACAGAACGTACCTTACGAGGCAACGCTTTATGAGGCATATTATATATTGGCTGGCGTTCACTGCCCTTTCGGCGGTTATACTCGAGCTTATGCCAAAAGGAGCGTGGCAATACGCGGGCCTGTTCGTCATGGCCCTGTGGCTGCTCGCCTACGGCATACACCTGGCACGGAGGCTCATCATGACCTACCGCCGTGCCGTACGACTGTTTGACGACACCCATTCCGAGCACATCGCCGCCTACATACAGTGGATGTCCGTCTTCACTTGGTGGGCGGTCATATACGGTATCAGCTGCGGATTGTTGACATTCCTGCCTGACAGGTATGTATTCCTGTGGATTATTTCGTCCATCCCCTTCTACATCTACCTCTACTGGTCTTACATGAACTACCTTCTGTTTTACGAACAGGTGGAGACCATTCTCGAAAAGATGGCGCCGGAGCCCATTGGGGGGGGTAAAAATCGGCAGACCCGTAAAGAGCCGCCACAGATAACGCCGGCTTATTATGCTGGCATTGGAGAGAAACTTGACTCATGGGTCGGCATGGAGGGATATACCAGCCCGGGACTTAACATTGAGGAACTGGCCGGCACGCTCGACACTAACCGCACTTATCTGGCTGCCTACATCAAGTCAACTTACCACATGTCTTTCCGCGAATGGATTGCGGGACTCCGTATTGAATACGCCAAGCGGATGTTGGTTCAACAGCCCGAACTTACAGTGTCGGCAATATCGGAAGCGTCGGGATTCCTTTCGTTGAGCTATTTCACCAAGATTTTCACTGACAAGGAAGGCTGCTCTCCCTCCAAATGGAGGAAAAACAGCTCATCGGCAGTTTAGGTGTATGGGGAAAGTAAAAAAACAGATATAAGCATTATGCCCTTCAACAGGTAAGGCTTTGTACTATAAAAAACGTGAGTTCGGTATAATGATGATGTGATAATAATCCTACTTCAAGCGGTCAGTGGGTATCATTCTTATACCGTACTCACTTTAAAGACTGTGTTTTATAAGTAAACAAATAATAATAATTTTCGCTAAACATCTGTCAGTCTGTCAGCATAGAGGATAACTCACTGATTATCAAAAAGTTGGACAATGAAAGATTGAGAGTGAATCTTTCAGCTTCTTTTATGCCGGCAACTGACAGGAAAGGGCTGACAGATGCCCGTCAGATATCTGTCAGCTCATAAACAACTGACAGCCAGGCTATTAAGAGCAAGGCTGAAAGATGAAAGAACATTTTGAAGATAAACAACAACGGGAAAACTATGAAGATGCAACAGGCCATCTTTTGCTTTCCAATACATACTCTTTGACAAGCTAAAAGGCCGCCTTTCATGAGGCAAAAGACTGCCTTTTACCGTCAGAATGAGGCACATCAATTGATAATAACACGTGAGTTCGGTATAATAATGATGTGACAGATACCCACCGACCGCTTGAACTACAAAACAATGTAAGTTCTTTATTCAAAAAGAAGTATTATTTTTATACCGAACTCACGTTAATTTTACTCACGTACGTTTTTGCTCTAACTACAATTTTTGCTCTAACAACAAAACGTACCATTGCCGTAACGACAATTTTTTGCTGTATCTACAAAAGCCGTTCTTTTTCAACAACTTACACTTTGAAATACGGGATTTTTATGCTTACTTTGTAAAGTAGCACTGTATCCTTAAACCATAAACATGTTACGAATATGAGCATAAAAATCAAGACAATACTGATTATTGCCTCGCTGCTTACTGCTGTATCCACGTTTGCGACGCGGCAGAAAGCGGACACCACCTACACCTTCCGTTTCGTACCACAGAAGGATATGTTCTATGTGCCGCTTGACGGCAACGACCGGGAACTTGCCCGGCTGCTGGAATGCGTGCGCCGGAACAAGGACAGCATACTCGGCGGCAGTCTTCCGCTCTATGTGGACGGCTACTGCAATTCCCTTGACAGCGAAAAGGAAAACCTGCGGATGGCCGCCATCCGTTCCAACCGGGTGAAATCGGAACTCATTGTGCGCGGCGGAATCAAAGAGGAATGTTTCATCACCAAGCCCCACGCCAAAAGCCATGCTGCCGACGGTGATTTAGTCATCGTCCGTCTGACAGTACCTGCACCGGAAGCATCCGCCGTTGAATCGGCAGGGCTGAGCAAGGCAGAGGAAGAACGCCTTGCCGCCGAACGAGCCGAACAGGAACGCAAAGCTGCTGAAGAAAGGCGCAAGGCTGAAGAAGAACGCCACGCTGCCGAAAAAGCAGAAGCTGACAGACCCGCCAAAGAACAGGCAGCAAGGCAAGCAGAACAGCCACAAGAGATAACTGCCACTTCGTTGGAATCCCCATCATCTGCCCCTTACCATTTTGCCCTGCGTGCCAATCTGCTGCGTTGGGCTACACTCACCCCCGACTTGGGTTTGGAGTGGCGCGTCCATCCCTCGTGGGGAATCCTCGTAAACGGTTCGTGGACATCGTGGTCGTGGAACGGCAAGGACAGGCGGTACGCCCTGTGGGAAGTGATGCCGGGAGTGCGTTACTATACAGGCAAGGAGAAACGTGGCTATCTGGGCGTGATGTTCAAGGCTGGCGAGTTCAACTACAAGCTTTCCGCAACCGGCAAGCAGGGCGACCTGATGGGAGGCGGCATCACCGGCGGCTACCAGCTACGGCTCAGCGATGCCCTGTCGCTGGACTTCAATGTGGCCGTGGGCTGCCTGCACGCGGACTATGAGAAATATGAGGTCATTGACGGCGTGCGTGTGCGTGCCGGCAAGGAGACGAAGAACTGGTGGGGCCCGGTCAATGCGGGTGTTACCTTAGTGTGGAAGCTGTTTTAGCGAAAGGAGGAAAATATGAAGACAACAACAAGATATACGACAACGATTCTTTCCCTTGCGCTGCTGCTCACGCTGGGCGGCTGCGTCAAGGACGAACTGCATGACACGCCACATCCCGACACAGGGAAGGTCACCGTCACCGCCGACTGGAGCGACCGCGGCGAGGGCGTGGACATCCCTGCGGAGTGGACAGTGACGATGGGCGGCTATACAGGCACGGAGACCGGTGCGACCCACTCGCCGGACTATCTTTTCAATCCGGGCAGTTATACCCTTGCGGTGTATAACCCTGCCGACGGCATCACGGTAAGCGGCATGACGGCTGCTGTGGCCGCAGCGGACGGCGGCTGCATCGTGAATACTCCCGGCTGGCTCTTCACTTCCGTGCAGGAGGTAGAGATAGAAGCCGACACCGACTACTCGCTGACCGCCGTCATGCATCAGCAGGTGCGTGAGCTGACCCTCGTCATCGAGCCGACGGGCGATGCGGCAGAGCGTATCGAGAGCATCGAGGGCACGCTGAGCGGAGCGGCAGGGACACTTGACTTCGCCACGGGCACTCACGGCACGCCCTCGGAGGTGAAGCTGCACTTCACGAAGATAACTGAGGGCGACGATGTGGGCAAGTGGATGGCAACCGTCCGGCTGCTCGGCATTGCGGGCAACTCGCAGCGGCTCACCGCCACACTGACCTACACGGACGGCAACCCGCAGCCTACATCTCTCAATAGCGACCTTACGGCGGCCCTCGATGGCTTCAACGACGACAAGACCACACCCCTGACCCTCGGCGGCACCTTGGCCGAGACCCCAGACGAGGCGGGCTTCACCGGTGAAATCACCGGATGGGAAACAGTGGACAGCGGCGGAGTGGATGCCGAAATCTAAAGAATAACAATGGAAAAAGAAATACGGGAAAGAAACAATAAATGAAAGATACGATGAATACCAGATTACTTCCAATCGCAGTGCTCGCCCTCTGTGCGGTCGCCTGCACCAACGACAACGAGAACCTGAACGACGGCCCCGTGGCCGCAGTGATTAATGCCGAAATTTCCGACGCCGTAGCTACCCGCGCCAGCGGAACCACCTGGGCGGAACGTGACAAGATAGGCATCTCCGAAAGCCGCTTCGGCTACACCAACGTGCCCTACCGGTGGGAAAGCGGGAAGTTCACACCGACAGGAACCATTATCTTCTTCCAAGATGACGACCCGACCACCTTCTCCGCTTACTATCCTTACGATGCGGACGGCGGGACACTGACCGCCACCACCGATGCCACGGCGCAGCAGAACCAGCCCGCCATCGACTTCCTCTATGCCACCGGTGCCACTGCCAGTACGCACAATCCTGAAGTGAATTTTACCGACGACACTGATGCAGGCGGCACGGACTGTTCCTTCCACCACTGCATGAGCCAGATTACGCTCACTTTCAAGGAGGGTAGCAGTGTGGACTTCTCTACCATCCAACCCACCGGCTACACGCTCTCCGGACTGATGCTGACGGGCAGCTTCGACACCACCACCGGCACGGCAGAAACGGATGCGAACGCACAGACAGCCGACCTTACAATGGAACTGGACGGCGCACTCACCTCGTCGGTCATCCTCTTCCCGCAGTCAACGACAAGTATCGAACTGAGCGTGTACTACAACAGCCAGCCCTACACCGCCACGCTCACCATTCCCGACGGCGCACTGAAAGCCGGCAACAACTACACCTGGACAGTCACCGTCCGCAACAAGGACCTGAGCATCGAATCTGCCAAGATTACCGATTGGAATCCGGTAACCGGTGGCAACGTGAGCGCAGACCTTTAAGTGAATTATCCATTAAACCTGAAATACATGAGTATAAGATATTCATATCATATAGGCTTTGTCGCCCTGCTCCTTCTCCTTGCTGCCTGCACGAAGGACGAACTGGCGGACGGTGACCGTCTGCCCGAAGGACAATACCCGCTGGAGATAGCCCGCATCACCCTCGGCGTGGAGGGCGGCGAAGCGCAGCCCTGGGGCACACCGCAGACGCGCGTCAGCGAGAACGGGGACGGCAAAAGCAGCACGTTCGATGCGGGCGACCGGTTCGCCGTGCAGATAGACGGCGAGGGAGAGGTCGGCACCTACACCGTGCGGGACGACGGCTCCGTCGAAGCCGAAACACCCCTGTATTGGAGCGACAGGGACGAGGCCCACACCGTCAGCGCCTGGTACCCCGCCACGGACGGCACCCTCGACCTCGGCGACCAAAGCCAAAGTCTTGCCTACCTGCTGGGCGGTACGGGCACGGGAGACTACCAGACACCCGTCACGCTGACCTTTGCCCACCGTCTGGCCAAGGTGCGCGTCACGCCTTCGGACGATGCACTCGACCAGGTGCAGAGCCTCCAGCTCTATACCTACACACAGTGTACTTATGAAAAGGGCACGGTAGTGCAAGGCTCGCAAGAGGGCTGGATAGAGATGAAGAAGTGCGAATACACCGAAAACGGCAACGCCATCACCTGCTGGGAGGCGAACGTGGTGCCCGGCTACACAATAACCAAGCTGCAGGCAAACGGCACCGAGGAACGCAACCTCTCTGCCGCCATCACCCCCGAAGCGGGCAAGTTCTACAACATCACGCTGAACAAGGACAAGGGATATACCGTATCGGAGGACGGCAATACCTACGAGGTCTACAACGCCGAGGGCCTGAAGAACATCGCCAGCCTGGTGAACAGCGGAGCGACCGACATCAACATCACCCTTGATACAGACCTCGACCTGACGGATATGGAGTGGACGCCGATAGGCGCAGACTACAATAACGCATACACCGGCATCTTTGACGGCAACGGCAAGACCATCACGGGGCTGACCGTCAACCAAGAAGGGACAAACTATGTAGGGCTGATTGGCTACCTCGGCTCCGGCGGCAAGGTGCAGAACGTGACGCTAACAGATGTGAGCGTGACTGGCTACTGGTATGTCGGCGGCGTGGTGGGAGCCAACGACAAGGGCACCGTAACCGCCTGCACCGCCTCGGGCAGCATCTCCGGCTCCTCCCGTGTCGGCGGCGTGGTGGGATACAACGGCGGCACCATGACCGGCTGCACCGTCTCGGGCAGTGTCTCCGGTGACTCCTCTGTCGGCGGCGTGGTGGGATGGAACGGCGGCACCGTGACCGCCTGCTACGACACGAGCGATGTCTCTGGATACAGCGATGTCGGCGGTGTGGCGGGACGCAACTACTACGGCACCGTGACCGGCTGCACCTCCTCGGGCAGCGTCTCCGGCAGCCTCAATGTAGGCGGCGTGGTGGGATACAACTACGGCATCGTGACCGCCTGCTACTGGAGCGGCCTCCCCGACAATGACAACGGCGGAGCCACGAAGGTGGACGGCACAACCGTTACCTGGCAGAACGCCGTTGATGCCATGAACACCGCCTTGCAGAGTGCAGGTTCAGAGTGGCGTTACGAACTCACTGGAGAATTGCCTACATTGAAGAAACAGTGAACCGTCGGGTGGGAAAAGTTCCGCTTGAAACGGAATATAACCGAAGTATAACCCCAATAAAGAAAGGAACTCCCATTCCGGGCGGGAGTATTGTGCCCGGTAACATCATACAGACACCGCAGCCCGCTACCGCAAGGTCAGTGGGCTGCAATCATCCCGTCACCATTCAGTAAGCCACCACGACAAAAAAACTCCACACGACAAGAAGTCCATCCCCACTATTAACGCAAAAGCGTGCAACTCTGGTGAGCTGCCCGCTTTTACGTACCGTTTGTCTTATCTATAAAATTATTTGACTTCCTCAAAATCAATACGTTATATTCCTCAGCGACTTGCGTGAACGTGTTGCAAATATCATGCAAACCCGAAAATAAGCATCCATAAGCAACCACAGCTCTATGTCGCAAAAGTACGATTTTCCGCCGAAAATAACGAAAGAAAAACGAGGGAAATATCAATATTGAAATATAACCTAAAACTGCATCACTAAAGGTTTCTTCAAAAGTTTCTAAACTCTTCATCGCATAGCTTTTGATTAAGAGTTTTCTGGCGTAAAATCAAGTGAAGGCAAATCTTTGTCATCCAATTTATCAAAGTCGGACTTAAACAGGCGGTCTTGAATGACACGATACTTTTCAAACTCCGTTTCGGCAAACTCTTTGGCGTATTCAGCCGTGACCTTTCCTGCATCGGAAAGAATAGGTCTGTCCGTTATATCCAGAAATTTGTCAATACGTTTCGCCCAATCCTCCATCGTCATCGGAATATGGCGTTTCGCCATATCTTCCGCTATATCAAGAAAACTGTTGACGATACGTCCCATTGCCTCCAGTTCATTTTCTTTAAGGTAATTCTTGGCAACACTTACATCCGGTTTTACTATTTTTCCGTCCGGAGCCTTCTCCCATGTGGTCAAACCCATGTGCTCTTTCTGTGCATCCTCACGGTCAACTATCAATTCCGCAGCGGTATGCCCATGTACCGCATAGTGCATTTTGTTCTGCACCTTTTTGTAAAACAGCCGTGTTGTGGGCGCACTCTTGTTATAATCTATGGCCGTGGCATATATATCTGTAAGTTTCTGGTAAAAACGCCGTTCACTCAGTCGTATCTCACGAATTTCGGCAAGCAGATGCTCAAAATAATCCTCTCCGATAAATGAGCCGTTTTCCATCCGCTTTTTATCTATGACATATCCACGGATGGCAAACTGACGTAGAACGTATGTACACCATTGGCGGAATTGCGTGGCACGAACAGAATTGACACGATAGCCTACGGATATGATGGCATCAAGATTGTAGAACTCAACTTCTTCTTTTGATTCTCCACGGAAGCCCCTATTCACGACTGTTTCCATTTTGGAAATAGTCGTATTCTTATCAAGCTCTCCACTCTCAAAGATATTTTTCAAATGTTTGCTGATGGCCGGAACACCTACATCAAATAATGTCGCCATTGCTTTTTGTGTTGCCCAAATTGTTTCATCCTTATACAACACTTGAACACCATTCTCCTTACCCTCGGCAATAAAGGTAAGAAACTCTGCCGTACTGTTCCGTATTTCAAAATTTTTTGCCACGACTCCTTTGGTTATTAATTATCACAAATACAAAGGTATAGAAAATCTTAGGAAAATCTATCATATAATCACATTTAGGAATGGATTTTACGAAGATTTCTTCTCCCTAATCCGTTTTTTCCCATTCTAATTGAACGGAAAACGGACTTTTTTCCGTATGTTTGTAAACGATATTGGGGTATTACACCCTTATAACAACGAGAAAATCATGCAGATACACGATAACAGACTTATAGCAGAATGTACGTCTTACGATTTCAAGGAGATGCTGGAACGCAAGAAAGTGAAGTCGTGGCTGAAATCCGTGTCGGCCTTTGCCAATACGGAGGGCGGCAGCTTGTTCTATGGCGTAAACGATGAAGGTGAAATTGTGGGATTGAAGAACGTACAGGCGGATGCCGACTTTATCAGCGAAATGATAAAGGCAAGGCTTGACCCTGTACCGGAGGTGCAGCTTATATCGATTGAGCACGAAGGACGCATCCTGCTTGAAGTGAAAGTCAAGGCTGGTGTTTTGACACCTTATTATTATTACCAAGACGGAACGCGCACGGCTTTTGTAAGAGTTGGCAATGAAAGCGTGGAATGCAATTCGCAACAACTTCTCTCGTTGGTACTGAAAGGTACACACATGACATGGGATTCACTCCCCACGCAAGTGGACGCACGCAAGCACTCTTTCATCATCCTTGCTAATACGTTCCGCGAACAGACGCATCAAGAATGGAACGACAAATATCTTGAATCATTTGGCTTGGTAACTTCTGACGGAAAACTTACCAATGCCGGACTGTTATTTGTGGATAATTGCACCGTGTTTCAATCCCGCATATTCTGTACCCGTTGGACGGGGCTTTATAAAGATGATGCCATCAGCTCCGTGGAGCATCGTGCCAATCTTGTGTTGCTTCTGAAATATGGCATGGATTTCATTAAGAACTACACCATGAGCGGATGGGTGAAGATGCCAAACTACCGCCTCAATCTGCCCGACTATTCCGACCGAGCTATCTTTGAGGGATTGGTCAATCACCTTATCCATCGGGATTATACGGTGATGGGCGGTGAGGTACATATCGACATCTACGATGACCGTGTAGAATTAGTTTCGCCCGGCGCGATGCTCGACGGCACACAGATTCAAGACCGCGATATTTACAATGTTCCGTCCATACGTCGCAACCCCGTCATTGCCGATATGTTTACCCAGCTCGACTACATGGAGAAACGTGGCTCCGGCCTGCGCAAAATGCGTGAACTGACCGAGAAGCTGCCCAACTTCTTACCCGGCAAAGAACCTCTCTATAAAACTGAAGCATCCTCTTTTTTCACCACCTTCTATAATTTAAATTGGGGTGAGAATGGTAGAATCTCCGTAGAAGAGGTGGCTGATAGGGTAAACAGTACCCTCAAAAAGTACCCTGTAAACGGAGGAGCTTCGGAGAGAAAGTTCGGTTCTTCCGCAGTTTTGTTGGATGGCCTTTCAGCAACATAAAATTGAGCACATCGAGTTTTTCTTTTAAAAGATTAAAAATCAATAGTTTTGTTATATAATTTGAAGTATGGATAAG
>NZ_JACJJG010000059.1 GCF_016899855.1 Marseilla massiliensis | reverse complement strand
CTTGCGGCCGCCGGCATGCCCTTCCGTGACGCTTACAAGAAGGTCGGATTGGACATTGAGGCGGGCCGGTTTACGCCAAATAAGGACATACGCCATACCCATGAAGGCTCGATAGGCAACCTGTGCAACGACAAAATCTCAGCTCTCATGGACAATATCATCAGCGGTTTTACGTTTGATAAGATGGAAACGGCTGAAAAAAGACTGCTCGGGCGGTAGTTGCCGGCCGTATTCAGAGTCGTGACGTATTTGCCAATTCGGCGTATCCGGCCAATTAGTCCCATTCAATAAACAAGAAATGAAGCGCTACACCTATTATATAATAATAGCACTCTTGACATTGCTGACCTCGTGCGGTGATACCGAATATGAGTATAGTGGGTATCCTGCTTATTTCATTTTCGAGAACAATGCTGGCCGTAGTGCCGCCCTTGCCTCGGCAATGAACGCCCAATCGCCGGGTATATTCTGCCGTATAACGACGTCGGGTGCCGATTATTTCAGTTTTACAAGCAACCAGGGACTGTCTGACAGGCAGGCAAAGACGGCCATAGACGAGAACCGTACGGTGAAACTCGGCGTTTATAACGAGACCGGAGTTATCGTTGGATTCGGTAATCTGGACAATCCGCTGACGTTCTACGCCTATGACAGCCAGTGCCCGAACTGTTATAAAAACTCGAGCTTGCCGCGTTACTCGCTCACGATGAACAGTGACGGTACGGCCGAGTGCGGCAGTTGCCATCGCAAGTATGACATGAACAACGGAGGCATAGTGGTCAGCGGTGACGCAGGAGATAGGCTGATACGCTATCATGCAAGCACAACCGGCCCGCAAGGTGTACTTTCGGTTACTAATTGACACATTTAATATTAAAATGTGTGAATTAATTTGCTCTTTCGAGAAATAGACTTATCTTTGCATAACATTTACGCGGCAATAGCTCAGTTGGTAGAGCGCAACCTTGCCAAGGTTGAGGTCGCGGGTCCGAGTCCCGTTTGCCGCTCAAAGGATGCCGCAATGGTGGAATTGGTAGACACGAGGGACTTAAAATCCCTTGGCCAGAAATGGCTGTGCGGGTTCGAGTCCCGCTCGCGGCACTATCATTTAAAACCTTTCATTATGAAAAAAAATCTTATCTTATTCTTTTCGGCAGCTTCAGTGCTTGCGCTGACGTCATGCTCTTCAAAACTTGGAGAACTGTCTGCTGACAATTTCACCGTTACACCTAATCCTCTTGAGTCGAAGGGTGGGCAAGTAGCCGTAACAATCAACGGTACCTTCCCCGAGAAATACCTGAAGAAAAAAGCTGTTGTGACAGTAGTTCCAGAGTTGCGCTACGGCAACGGACAGGCTGCACAGGGCCAGGCCGCTACATTCCAGGGCGAAAAGGTAGAAGGCAATGACCAGACTATCTCTTACAAGATGGGTGGCAACTATACGATGAAAGCCAACTATAAGTATGTGCCGGAGATGCAGAAGAGCGACCTCTACATGACTTTTGACGCTTATTATGGCAAGAAGAAGAAAAAAATCGAGGTTCCGGCAGTTAAGGTTGCTGAAGGCGTTATCGCAACATCAGAACTTTACAAGAATACTCTCGCAGGAAGCGGCGCTTGCATCGCTCCCGATACATTCCAGCGCGTTCGCGCACAGAGGCAAGAGTCTCAGATCAAGTTCCTCATCAACCAGGCTAACCTGCGTAAGAGCGAGCTGAAGAACAACTCTGTACAGGAGTTCGTAAAGCTGCTTAAGGACATCAACGACAACCAGGAGACTCTTAACCTCAAGAACGTAGAGGTTCTCGCTTACGCTTCTCCTGATGGTGGTGTTGAATTCAACGACAAGTTGGCAAGCAAGCGTCAGGACGTATCTGTTGACTATGCAGAGAAGCAACTCAAAGGTGCAGAGCTCCAGGGTGACGTTACCGGTAAGTACACTGCACAGGACTGGGACGGCTTCCAGAAGCTTGTTGCTGCTTCAAATATCCAGGATAAGGACGTGATCCTTCGCGTTCTCTCTATGTATCAGGATCCTGAAGAGCGTGAGCAGCAGATCCGCAACATGTCTGCAGGTTTCCGCGAGCTTGCTGACGGTATTCTTCCTGAGCTCCGTCGTTCACGCCTCATCATTAACTATGAGACAATCGGACGCAGCGATGACCAGATCAAGGCTCAGTACAACTCTGATGCAACTCAGTTGAGCGTTGATGAGCTTCTCTATGCTGCTACTCTTGAGGACAATCTCGACGCAAAAGAGGCTATCTATAAGAAGACAACAGAAGTTTATCCTAACGACTACCGCGCTTACAACAACGTAGCAGCAATCGAGTTCGCTAAGGGTAACGACGCTGAGGCAAAGAACTATCTGTCTAAGGCTCAGAGCATTAACGGCAGCGCAGCTGAAGTTAACGCTAACCTCGGTCTTCTCGCTCTTAAGGAAGGAAACGTAAGTGAAGCTGAGAACTACATCGCAAAGGGTAACACCGTTGCTGACTACAATAAGGTGCTTGGCTCACTCAACCTTGCAAAGGGTGACTATGCAACTGCTGAGCAGAACCTGAGCGGAATCAACTGCAACACTACTGCTTTGGCACAGATTCTTAACAAGAACTATGCTGGTGCGGCAACAACATTGAACAATGTTGAGAACAAGGACGCCATGACAGATTATCTGCAGGCTATCCTCAACGCACGTCAGGGCAACAATGACGCTGCTTCTTCTTACCTGAAGAGCGCTTTGCAGAAAGACCCGTCACTTTCAACTTACGCTAATAACGACCTTGAGCTGTCTAAAGTCAGCAAATAAAAAGGCTGGCGCATGAAGCGGCTTATTTATATCTTAACACTCGCCTTGGTTTTGGTTGCCTGCGGTTCACGCAGGGGGTACTTCAGTCTTGAAGGCCGATTACTCAACCTTAACCAAGGTGAGTTTTATGTTTACAGTCCTGACGGAGTGTTCGACGGCGTCGATACGATAAAGGTTGAAGGTGGACGTTTTGCGTATGAAACTCCGTGTAAGGAGGAGGGAACATTAGTTATCGTATTTCCTAACTACTCTGAGCAGCCTGTTTTTGCCGAACCCGGCAAATCCGTAACCGTAAAGGGTAGCGCATCACATCTTAAGGAAATAGAGATAGAGGGTACGGACGAGAATAAGCTGATGAACGCTTTTCGTAAACAAATATCCCAAGCGTCACCTCCTGAGGAACTGAAATATGCCGAGCAGTTCATCAAGAACAATCCTGAGTCGGCTGTCAGCGTTTATCTGCTCAGGAAATATTTTATCATTGCCGAAAACGCCGACCTCGGAAAGGCTGATAACCTTATTGCGATTGTTTACAAGGCACAGCCTAAGAACGGTAACGTTGCGCGTATGTTGCGTTATGTAAAGGCGGCTAAGCAGTGTGCTGTCGGTGCGGGGATACCTTCATTCACGGCGCAGGATATTAATGGGAAAGCTGTTAGCGCCGCCTCGTTTCGTGGTAAGGTGGCCGTTGTGTACACATGGGCTAACTGGAATTATGAAAGCCGCAACATGCGCGACAGGTTAAGACGGCTGAAAGAAGAATACGGAGACAGACTGGCTTTGATTGGCATTAATCTCGACCCGAGCCGTGAAGCATGTATGCGTTCGCTGCGTAATGACTCAACATCTACGATTACCGTTTGCGACCAGATGATGTTCGACAGTCCTGTACTCGAACGTTTTGGTTTCGGCGGGATATCCGAAAACATATTGTTCAATGCCCAAGGCCGCGTGATAGAGCGCAATTTGGCATTGGAAGACATAGAATCTAAGCTGAAAACACTACTTAACTAAAGCAAAAAATGCTGGTCAAGACATACTGCGCGGCGGTAAACGGACTTGAAGTAACCACCGTGACGGTTGAAGTCAGCATCTCCAAAGGAGTGATGTATCACCTCACTGGGCTTGCCGACACTGCTGTCAGGGAGAGCCGTGACCGTATTGTTGCCGCGCTGAAGAACAACGGGTTGAAGCTGCCCGTTATGGAGACTACTATCAATATGGCGCCTGCCGACCTACGCAAGGAGGGCAGCGGTTATGACCTTCCGCTCGCAATAGGACTGTTGGCGGCCATAGGTAAGGTGAAAACCGACAATCTTTCGGAATACATGTTTGTTGGCGAGCTCGGGCTTGACGGCAGGATACAGCCGGTGCGAGGCGCCCTCCCTATAGCCATAAGGGCACGCAAGGAAGGCTTTAAGGGACTTATCGTGCCTAAATATAACGTGCGCGAGGCTGCCGTGGTGAACAAGCTTAAGGTGTACAGTATGGATAACGTGCTTGACGTTGTACGTTTCCTAAACGGTGAAGAACAATTCGAGCCGACGATAATAGACACCCGTCGCGAGTTTTATGAGCAGCAAAGTAATTTTGACCTCGATTTTGCCGACGTCCGTGGGCAGGAGAGCGTCAAGCGTGCCATGGAAGTTGCGGCGGCAGGAGGCCACAATCTTATAATGATAGGTCCACCGGGCAGCGGTAAGTCTATGATGGCCAAGCGTCTGCCTTCCATCCTTCCGCCACTGTCGCTGGCCGAAAGTCTTGAAACAACGCAAATACACTCGATAGCCGGAAAGCTTGGCAGGAATATGTCATTGATATCCCAACGTCCTTTCCGTGCCCCTCATCATACTATTTCCCAGGTTGCCCTTGTAGGCGGCGGATCCAATCCGCAGCCAGGAGAAATATCCCTTGCTCACAACGGTGTATTGTTTGCCGACGAGCTTCCGGAGTTCAACAAGTCGACCCTTGAGCTGCTCAGGCAGCCCCTCGAAGACCGTAAAATTACCATTTCGCGTGCCAAATATACCATTGAATATCCCTGTTCTTTCATGTTCGTGGCGTCGATGAACCCGTGTCCGTGCGGCTATTATAACGACCCTACGCATAAATGTGTATGCACGCCTGGGCAAATACAGCGGTATCTCAATAAAATCAGCGGTCCGCTGCTTGACAGAATAGACATCCAGATAGAGATAACGCCCGTGCCGTTTAACGCCATCTCGCGCTCAACCCAAGGCGAAAGCAGCGCCAGCATACGTGAGCGGGTAATAAGGGCACGGCAGATACAGGAGCAACGCTTCAGTGAATGCAAGGGCATTCATTGTAACGCGCAGATGACCGAGCGCATGATACATCAGTACGCCGAGCCCGATGCCGCAGGCATAGAGCTATTGCGCACCGCAATGGCACGCCTGAACCTTTCGGCGCGTGCTTATAACCGCATACTGAAGGTAGCCCGCACGATAGCCGACATTGACGTTTCGCCCGACGTATTGCCGCAACACCTGGCCGAGGCCATAAGCTACCGTAACCTCGACCGTGGCGACTGGGCGGAAAGATGAAAGAGAATTAAGAGTTAAGAATTAAGAGTTAAGAAAATATGCTATGCACTTTGCGCATAAATCAAGGCATATTTTCTTAACTCTTAATTCTTAACTCTTAATTATTTATGAGCCTTTTGGCAAAATACCTTACGGGATACCACACCGAGACGAAGCCTACGGCAATGACCGTTATGAACACTATTACGATGTCTTCGGGGTGTACGCTTACGGGATAAGCGTCGACAACGAACGAGCCGCTGCTGCGTCCGAGTGCCACGAGGCCGTATTCCTGCTGGAGCCAGCAGAGCAACAGGCCGAGCAGTATGCCGGCAATTGCGCCTATGACGGATATCATCCGCCCTTCAAGCAGGAATATCCTGGTGATTTGTTTGTCGGTAGCTCCCATGTTGCGTAGCGTCACGACGTCGTTTTTCTTGTCTATTATGAGCATTGACAGCGAGCCTATTATGTTGAAACAGGCCACGACGAGTATGAATGTCAGGATAATGTAGGCGATGAATTTCTCTATTTTCATTATCTTGAACGTGTCTGCCTGCTGTTCCATCCGGTCGAGCACACGGTACTTAGAGCCTGCAATCTCCCTCATCTCGGCCTTTACCGCGTCAAGGTCGCTGCCCGGTTTAAGGCGCAGTTCGAGTTGCGACAGCATGCCCTGCTGCCCGAACAGGCGGCGTGCGAAGCCTATGGATGTCAGGATATAGTTGCGGTCGTAGCGGCCGTTCCTGACCGAGAACACCACGCCCGGCGATATCAGTGAGTCCTCTACGAAGCCTTCCGTGGGATTCATCATGTCGAGCTGTCCCTCGCGGCGCGGCGCGTAGATGTTCATGAAGCCCTCCCAGTCGGCGCTCATGCCAAGCTGGTCGGCCAGGCGAATGCCCACCGTGCCGTATTCGAGGTTGGCCGCGTGCAGCGAGAATTCGCCGTCGCCGTACACTATGTCGTTGATATGCGTCAGCTGGTCGAAGTTGTCGTCAACGCCCTTGATCATCACCATGGCCTGGTTGCCGTTATAGATGGCCATAGCCTGGTCCTCCACACACTCAGTGGCAACGTCAACTTCTGGCAGCGTGCGTATCTTCGTGAGTATAGGGTCGTCGGCAGGTGCCGTCTTGCCTTGTGCCGGAACCACCTCAATCTGTGGGTCGAAGGCCGTAAGGAACGACGCCACGAGGTCGTGGAAACCGTTGAACACGCTCAGCGTGACCACCAGTGCCATCGTGGCCACGGCCACACCTACGGCGCTGATGAAGCTTATGAGGTTGATTACGTGCGTGCTCTTTTTGGAGAAGAGATACCGGCGGGCTATGTAGAATGGAAAGTTCATTTCTTCAGCAGCTCGTCAATGTGCGCTATGTAGTCGAGCGAGTCGTCCACGAAGAAGCGCAGTTCGGGTATTATGCGCAGCTGGTTGCGCACGCGCGTACCCAGTTCGTAGCGTATTGTCTTCTCGTTTGCCGTTATGTTCTGTATCAGTTCGTCAGCTTTTTCCGACGGGAATATGCTCAGGTAAGCCGTGCATATGCTCAGGTCAGGACTGATACGGCAGCGCGTGACGCTTACCATCACGCCGTGCATGGCGCGCGTTTGTGACTGGAATATCAGGCTCAGCTCCTTTTGCAGCAGCCTTGCTATGCGGTTTTGTCTTGTTTCCTGCATGACTGTAATATGTGTTAATGTTAGTTTTTTGCGCCTTGGTGCGCATTGTTTCCAAATTACCTGCAAACTTACACATTTTTTTCCATATTTTGGCCACCGGCCGTTGTTTTTTGGATTTATGCCTTGCCGTCGTGCCGTTTGCCGCCTCCCGTTTTGCGAAAGACGGCAAACGGGCGCGTAAAAGGCCGTTAAACGCAACGTAAAAGGCCGCCTTTCACGTGCTGAAAGGCGGCCTTTCGTAAAGAGGATGAATTTATTTAACAGTGGCTTTCACAAAAGACTTACCTGCTGGCAGTTTTTGGTCTTTGCCATAAAGTTCTGTGTCATATTTACCTACAGGCATGTCACTGAGAACATATGCGGTGCATCGTCTTCCGGCAATAACTTTATCTGTTGTTGCAGTGCTTATTGCCGTGGCTGCGAGATTCACTAAAGCACCGAAAACACCTCCACCACCGCCGCTGACGCTTGTGTCAACCTTAATGTTGCCTTCGCGCCTGTAGAGTGTTTCATTCGTCTTTGTTGACCTTAGGATATATTCTACGTCAACAGTCAGTTTACCACCGATGTTGTTCCTTTTCCATGATTTTATTATGGTAAACATTGCCGCATCAGCCCCTAAGACATTGCGGAATTGCGACAGGTCTGCTTCAATGAACTGCTCTGCATCATATGCGCTTTCAGACTGGAACAACTCCATCGTGAGTAAAGGTGAAAATACATAGTATCCCTTTTCACACAGCGGGGCGAACATTGTAGTGTAAAAATAATCCTTGGCTTCAACGTGTTGCGTCTGGTTGATGGGCGGCATTATTACTATCGATACAGGTTTTTCTTCATACATCTTGGGATATTGCATGTCCCTTGTTATTTTTTGTGAGCAGGATACCAGCAATAGCGATATTACCGCCAATAATATATTTTTCTTCATGGCTTTTCTATCTGTTTGATTATTCTTGATATGTATGTTTTAGATTCAGGATAAGTTTCTATTTCTTTTTGCAAGTATTTCATGCCTTCCTCCCTTTTACCTTCTTTGCAAAGCTGGAAGCCATACTCAGCGTTCAATCCAGGCGGAACTGTCTTTCGCGTTCCTTTCTGTTTGGAGCCGATTTTTACATATTCTTCCATCATCTTCGTGTATAGTTCGGGTGTCGTTTTCTTGCTGTACTGGTAAGTAGCGTCCTCGTAATCGTACCACGAATAAAGTGATTTAGTTGACGAACATGAAGTTATTGCGCATACGGTAATGACCATTAATGCGCTCTTGGCGATTCTTTTTTTCATGGCAATGTTATTTTTTTAGTTTCTTGTGGTGATAAAAATACATATCTGTCATAAATAGTGTTGCCGTCTTTCGTAACCGTTATTTTGCGTTTCCCGGGTTGTACTGAATACCGTGTGCCGCGGCGGTTAGCCTTGCGTGACTTTACTGTACGTGCCGTGAAGCGGGTTGTTTCGTCAACGGTTACTTCAATATCCGTGTTGCGTGAGTCGCTTGTACTTACGAATAGCAGGTATGCAATGTCATCATCGCCGCTTTGCTGGGCGACAGGATAGTTGGCCTTACAGCCGAAAAGTGTGAGCATGGCTGTGCAGCACATTAATAATAAGATTTTTTTCATCATTGCTGTACTATATAATAATTAGTTAGATTGTTTGTGTCAACCGGTACACTTCCTGAGTATGTGACGAATGAATATTCAGTTTCGGGTGTGTCACCTGCCGTTGAAACCACGCTTACCGTACCTATTTTCTTGCCTGGAAGCTCGATTTCTATGCCTGTCTGCGGGTTCTTCACCTTCTTGCCTTTAGTCATTACTGCAAACGTGTCACCTGCGGCCAGCCCCTGGCTTGCTCCGCCTCCTATAAGTATTGCATCGGTGTCGTAGGATAAAAAGTAAGTGCGCCACGGTTTGTCTGTACACTTGTTTATAATATTTTCCACCAATTGGCCTATCGCTTCGGATATTGCCTTGTCGCTTAGTGTTGCGTCATAGTCGGCTTTCCCGCCTACACCCATTGTTGTCTTGGTGGTGAGTTCTGCCGTGCCTTTCGCCTCGTCTGAATAGATTATCAGTCCGGATGATACGTCAACAAGGCGTATTGATACGGCGGCTTCAACGGTTTGCGTTTTCGTAGTGGAAAAAACTCCGCTCTTTCCGGTATTTTTGCGTCCAAACTGTGTTATAGAACCAATGATAAGATAATCTGCACCGATTGTGGAGAGGCTGGCTCCCCCGTTCTTGCTTTCTTCCAAAATAGCATTCAGGTCGCCTCGTTCAAGCAGTATGAATTTACCTGATGCAGCCAGCTTTGCCGATAATATGTCCAAGGCTTGTTTACCCATCGGGTCGTTTTCCCTATCATAAAATAAACCTTTTGCATATTGTGTTTCATTTGAGAAACGGCCAATCGCAACTTTTCTCTTGATGGTCTTTTGGTTAGAGGTTGTTGTTTCAGATTTAGGTGTTTCTACTGTTTCGGTCTTTCTTTGTGCCTCCACCACCCCGACCGTTAGTAGGGCGAAGGCTAATAAGAGCAGTTTTCTCATGATTTCTCATTATTTTGACTGCGGACTTTCAGTCCCTTAAAGTCCTGTTAAACATGGAAAAAGCGTGGAACTGACATGCACCGCTTTTTCGATAGGAGGTCCTGAGAAAACCTTTGAGCACGAAAGGGGGTACTTATAGCAGCCCACGCCATAGCGTGAGAACCACTATGCCCTCGCTTGTGCTCATTAGAAAATTTCTCAGGTTTCCTATCGCAAGCTAAGCATAACGCTTCTTTATTTATTAAAATGTTTAAAGCCAGTTTTATCCAGCTATGGCACAAATATACAAAAAAATGCCGACAGGGAATAAAGTTGACATCATTTTTTGCTAATTTATAAAGATAATATAAGTAAGATATAGAATTAAGGTGTGTTCTTATGTCGCTTGGCTTATTATTATTCACCGTTTATGTTTTGTATATCAACTTGCGAATGTTTTGCGAAAGACGGCAAACGGGCGCGTAAAAGGCCGTTAAACGCAACGCAAAAGGCCGCCTTTCAGCACGTGAAAGGCGGCCTTTTGTAAAGTGTGTCGTAATGTATTGGCAGTCAATGGGTTACGGCTTGCGCCGCGGCGCCATGTGTTTTGCCGGTAATACGGGCTATTTCCTGTAGTTTTCCAGGCCTTTGTTCATGAACTCAAGGTAGTGGCTGATGTCCTCGTCGTAGCTGTACGAGCCGGTCAGAGGCTTGCCTTCATTGTCTATGATGACGTAGAAGGGCTGCGCGTTGGCTCCGAATTTGCTGCGCTGCAGGTAGCTCCACTTGTCGCCGATGGTGCGCAGTGTGCGCTTCTTGCCGTTCTCAACGATTTCTATCGGATGGTCAAGCGGCTGCTTGTCGTCAACGTAAAGCGATATCAGTACGAAGTCGTTGTTCAGCTTGTCTGCCACCTGTGGGTCGGTCCATACAGCCGCCTCCATCTTACGGCAGTTTACGCAGCCGAAGCCGGTAAAGTCTATTAGCACCGGTTTCCCCTCGGCCTTGGCGGCTGCCATGCCCTGTTCGTAGTCCTTGAAGCGCGGGTGCACCTCGTTGTTGTACAGGTTGAAGTCTTGCGTGTTCATTGGTGGCGCGAACGCGCTCACGGCCTTACACGGCGCGCCCCACAGTCCGGGTATCATATAGACGGTGAACGCAAGCGACAGCATGCCCAGCACAATGCACGGCACGGGCATGGCCCTGTTGTCATCGCCGTCGCTTCTGAACTTAAGTTTGCCTATCAGGTACAGGCCAAGCAGGCCGAATATCACTATCCAGAGAGAGAGGAACACCTCGCGGTCGAGCAGTCCCCAACCGTAAGCAAGGTCGGCCACGGAGAAGAACTTGAGGGCGAACGCCAGCTCGATGAAGCCCAGCGTCACCTTGATTATATTCATCCAGCTGCCCGACTTCGGCGCCTGCTTGAGCCATGTGGGGAACATTGCGAACAACGTGAACGGCAAGGCGAGGGCCACCGCGAAGCCAAGCATGCCGATAGCAGGGCCCGTTATGCTGCCCGAGGTGCTCACCTCGACGAGCAGAAATCCGATTATGGGGCCGGTACATGAGAACGACACGAGCGTCAGCGTGAACGCCATGAGGAATATGCTGAGCAGTCCGCTTGTTGAAGAAGCCTTGTTGTCAACCTTGTTTGTCCACGACGAGGGCAGCGTAAGCTCGAACCATCCGAAGAAGGACAGGGCGAACACTACCAGCAGCAGGAAGAAGAAGATGTTGAACACGGCGTTTGTAGCCAGCGCGTTGAGCGAGCTTGCGCCGAATATCGCCGTTATGGCGAGGCCAAGCGCAAGGTAGATTACTATTATCGACACGCCGTATGTCATGGCGTCGCGTATGCCTTTCTTCTTGTCCTTGGCACGCTTTAGGAAGAAGCTCACCGTCATCGGGATGATTGGCCATACGCATGGAGTGAACAATGCTACAAGTCCGCCGACGAATCCCATGAAGAATATGTACACCCATGAGTGGTCAGTGTTGCTTTGTGCGCCGTCAAAGGCACGCAGCTCGTCTATTACGGGCGTCCAAAGTCCCGTCGTATCGGCTGTGGCCTGCGGCGCGACGGCGGCTGTGTCGGCCTTCGTTGTGTCAGCCACGGCTACTGTGTCCGCTGCCGGCAGCTCCTTTTTCTCTTCCGTTGCGGGGGCGTCGGCGGGGCCTTCGCCCTTAAAGTCGAATTCAACCTGTGTCGGCGGCATGCACATCTCGTCGTTGCATGAACCGTATTCCAGGTAGCCCTTTACGTGATAGGTCTTGCCCGTGAGCTTGTAGCGCTGGTAGAACGTAACGCTGTTCTCGAAGAAGCGCAGGTTCATGCCGAACATGTTGTCATACTGGTTTATCTCTTTACCCCTGTGTCCGAGCGAGCCTTTTGGCGCCGCCCCTTCGTTTTTCTCGGTAGTTATCGTTGCCGATATGGGGCCGTCGGCCGGCAGCGCGGTTGAGTAGACGTGCCATCCGGCGTCGATTTTGCCGCTGAACGTCACTTCTATTTCGTCCGGAGCTACCTTTTTCTGGCTCACGCTGAAGTGTACTGGGTCTTGCATTTGCGCGCTTGCCGCAATCGCTATGACGGCAAGCAGCATGGTGATAAATATCTGTTTCTTCATAATTTATTTGTTGGAAGGGTAGGGGAATGGGCCTGGTAAAGCCGATTAGTCTGATTAGCCAGATGGGCCTAATCTGCTTGATAGCCCACTTTGTCGTTTTTATTAACTCTTGATTCTTACTCTTAATTCTTCTTGTGTGTCATTATGTCCAGCACGAAGCGGTCGGTCTCGTCCATGCCACGGCGTCCTATCTCCGTCAGGTTGTGTATGCTTTGGTCTACGTCGTCGTCAATAATGCCTTCAACCGATGTTACATGTTTGTTCTGTATTGCGAGCATGGCGCTCAGTATGGCTGTGCTGACGCCTGATGTCAGCTTGAGGGCACAGCTTGGTTTTGCGCCGTCACATATCATTCCGGTAAGGTTGGCTATCATGTTCTTCACCGCGAAAGCCATCTGTTCATAGCTTCCGCCCATAAGATATGTTATGCCGCAGCTGCTGCCGGTACTTGCCACCACGCATCCGCACAGTGCCGACAGCGACCCGAGGTGCTGCTTGATATATATTGCCGTGAGGTTGCTTATTATGAGGGCACGTATAGTTTCCTCCTCGGTGTTGTGGTTTTCTTCGGCAAACACGGCCACGGGCATTGTCGCGCAGATACCCTGGTTGCCGCTGCCGCTGTTACTCATCACCGGTATCATGGCGCCGGCCATGCGCGCGTCGCATGCGCAACTTGTGGCGGCGAGCACCTTGGAGAAGATGTTTTCGCCCATGATTCCGCGTCCCAGCGGGCTGCACAGAGTTTTTCCGAGGGCATGGCCGAAGTTCTCGTGCAGACCGTCGGCAGCCGCGGCCTCGTTCATGTTTTTTGCCTCGAGGATAAAACGCAGCTCTTCAACGTCGGTTTCGGTAGCGAACTCATAGACTTTCCGCAGCGTCAGGTCCACTTCCTCTTCGTCCTCGGCATTGTCGCTGTGTATGGGTTTCTCCTTTATCACGTCACCGTCCTTGCGCAGATACACGAAGTTTGTGTGCTTTACGGCAATGCGGGCTTCGGCCTCATGCCCGTCAGCGCAGGCCGTTACCCCTATGTACAGCTTGTCGGGAGCGTCGTCCTTGAGCCTTATGTTGAGCCTGTTTTCGGCAAGGTATTGCTTTGCCTGTTCTACGGCAGGCTTGTTGCAATCCTGCAGAACCTCTAATTCTAGCTCCGGACGGCCTATCAACGCGCCCAGCGCTACGGCTATCGGCAGTCCGGTCATGCCTGTTCCCGGTATGCCTACGCCCATTGCGTTTTTCAGGATATTGGCACTCAACTGTATGTCTATTGTCTCGGGCACACGGCCGAGCAGCTCTTTCGTTTTGGCTACGCACAATGCCACGGCAATAGGCTCAGTACAACCTATGGCCGGAACAACCTGCTTGTGTATCAGGGATATGATAGCCTTTTTTTCTTCGGCTGTTAGCATAATGTCAGTTTTTTATCTTGTTTCAAGTTGCGAAGTTACGAATAAAACGTCAAATAATCATTGTATAAGGACAAAAATGTGTCAAAGTTATATCTCATATTGAACCTGCATTAAAATGAATATCGCACATATTTTATATTAGCGGTATTCATTTTAATGCAGGTTGTTCGGCATAAAGACTATGTTAATGATACCGTCAACTTTGCAGTTCGTCAATTTCTGAAGGCGATAGTCCTGTTACTTTGTTTATTATCTCTGTTCCCAGGCCGAGTCTTTTCATTTTTATGGCGTTCTCCATATTCTTTTTCTTTTCGCCTTCCGCTCTACCTTCCGCTCTTCCCTCTTCTCTACCTTCTTCTCTACCTTCCGCTCTACCTTCCGCTCTACCTTCCGCTCTTCCTTCTTCACGTTCCGTGAAAATGTTGTCTTTAAGGATGACAATGTTGTCGAGATGTCGGTAGTACGCGTTTAGTTCGTCCTTGCTCATTTTGTCGAGCTTGAGCCTTTCGCGAACCTTGTCAAGTCCGGGAGCCGTTGCGCCGTCGGGCAGTTCTCCTGTATTGAGGTAGTAAATCCATTCTTCCAGCGGGCTTTTCGCCACGTTGTTGAAGTCGTTTACTTTCAGGATGTAATATTCAGGATACAGCTGGCTTACGGTGTCCACCTTAAACGTCTGTTTTTGGAACGGCGTCAGCTCGAGTACGTCGCCGTTGTGTATTCCCTTGAATACAGTCTTGCCATGATACACATAGTCCTTGCCGGCTCCCAGCGAGAAATACACGATGTTTACGCTGTAAACCTTGCGAATGTTGCTGTAGCTGTCGCCTCGGTTGATATATTCCGTTACGAGTTTCGACGTTCCGAACAGCATTCTCTGGAAATATGCGTACTCGTTGTTGTTCTGTACTTCGATAAGTATCAGTTCTCCTTTCGAGTTCTCGGCCAGCATGTCCACGCGGTTGTACTTATCAAATTCGTCCTCCTGGTTGCTCTCGCTCTCAAGCAGCCTGTTTATGGTTATCCGTTCGTTCAGCAGCGTCGTGAGCAGTCCTTCCAGCACGCCGAAGTTCGCCTTGTTTCTAAGCAGGCGTTTCATTGCCCAGTCGAAGCGTATGTATTGTGTCTTCTTGTTCTCCATGACGTATTTTGCTTAATTTGTTATTTTTGATGACGTAGCGTTAGCCCTGTGTATGCTGCGTACTCCCTCTTTTTGCAAAGATAGCGCAAGAATAGTGAAAAACAAAATTTAGACGCCGTAAAAATAGTGTTTTCATTCTTCGCATTGTTCCTTATCAACGACTAACGCCGCCTGCGGATGTTCAGCAGGCGGCGTTTACATGGTTATTTTATTATAATCTTATCTTATTATAACTTTCTTTCCTCCGATAATGTATAAACCTCGTTTAAGTTTTTTTGTTATATCATTTATTGTTTCACCGTTTGCGGCACGCCTTATAAGCCGACCGTCAACGGTGTAGACGTTCATGTCTGATGTCACTGTCCGGTCGTTTATGGTAATGTCGGCAATGCCTGATGTTATTTCACCAGTTACATCGTCTACGTTATGTTTTTCTCCGGTTTTGTATCCTGAAATCCTGAAATATTTATCCGTATTAATATTGTTTATGTCTACGGTCTGCGGAGTTCCGTTGCCGGTGCTGAAAACCAGGCAGACGTTGTCGTCAGACGAGTTCATCCGGTATGTCATATAGTACCATTCTTCGCCATTTACGGTCTTTTTGTTGGTTACTTTGTCGCCCGGCCACTCTGGATTTGACGTAGCGTGTGTGCCGTCGCCGCCCCATGACCATACGTTCATGTCCTTCCATCCCGGATTCTCGGCAACCCATTTGGTGCTTACATAGACCGTTATGTCGTGCGGAACGAACGGTTTTATTGTGTAAGTCCTCGTGATAATGCCCGTTACCTGGCCGCCTATAAGCAGTCCTACTTTTAGGGTCGTATTGCCGTCGATGTTGATTTTCTGTCCTGATGTTGCCTTTGTGCTTGACGATGTGGGGTCAGAACCGTTAAGGGTGTAGACCAACTGGGCGTTGTCGGTAGTGCTTATTGCGCTGAGGGTTACGCTTACGGCGTTGTCGTATGTGCCCGACGGGATGTCAGTCCATGCCGTTTCTGCATTCTTTGACAGGTAATACGCAAAGTTGTCGCCTGACTTTACGAGATAATAATCATTCGCAGTGGGTTTCATTACAGGCCATGTTTTGTTACCCATCAGTACCACTACCGACTTGTCATTGTCGCCGTTTACCTTGATTGCGTATTGACCTGCCGCGCGGTTGAGTTTCTCGTAAGAGCTCTCGTTGCTTATTCCGGCTGCCTTGCGGGCGTAAATCATCTGTTTGATGTCGGCTTTGTACTCCTTCCAGTGGGGCAGGAATACGCACGGAGTGCCAGGAGCGGCAAGTATGAAGGCGTTGGCCGCGAGAATGTTGTTCTTTATCTCGCCGTCATTACCGCGTCCGTATGTATCGTGATTGTCAACGAAGGTTACGGCGTAACGGCTGTATGTAGTGTTTCCTGCCAGACTCGCGTTCTCAAGTCTATTCCAGTTTGTGCCGGCATTGCAGCAGTCGCGCAGGTGATACTTAAGCGGAAAGTCGAATGCAGCCGACTGGATTACGCCGTTAACCTTAGTTCCGTCAATCCAGTTGATAACGCTTGAAGCGTTGCCGTCCCAATATTCGCCTACGGAATACTCGGGATTTGCATCCGTGTTGTATATACCCGTGTACTTCGGCGCGTATCCCTTGACCATGTCGTAGCGGAAACCCGTGTAGCCGAAGTCGTTGAGCAGCATGTCGAGATACGCTTTTACCATTGTCTGAACGTTCTGGCTTGAGTGGTCGATGTCACGCGCTCCGTCAAAGTCGTCGCCTGAATCATTTGCGCCGGTCGGCTTTATCTCGGCATTGGCCGCAGCCTTCCCGTTATCATCATTGGCGCAGATGTCAGACGGTAACATTTCGTAAGTTATGCCGTTGTATGTTTCTACGGGGAAGCTCATCCACGTATCGGCTAATGAAGCCCTGTGGTTAATCACCACGTCGGCAATGGTGCCAAGCCCTTTGGCCTTGAACGTGCTGATCATCGAGCGCAACTGGTCCTCGTTGCCGAATGAGCTTGTGTAGTCGGTAAACCAGTACAGGTCGTCATAACCCATTGAATTGTTTGGATAGTTGGCAGACTTCCCGCTCTGCGGAATCCAGATAAGGTTGAAGAACTCGGCCAGTTCGTCGGCCTGTGACTCAAGGTTTGCCCACTGCGTGTCGGTGTAAGAGTCCCAGTAAAAGCCTTGCAGCATTACGCCCTTGTATTGTGACGGCCAGCCTTGAGCCATCATCGCCGTCACCGAAAGCAATGTAAAAATAATGGTAGAAATCTGTCTCATGGTATACTCTTTTGTGCTTTTACGATATAAAGTTACGATTTTTACAAACTTACGTGGCGCTTTTTTCTTCAATATAGTTGTAAATATTAGTGCAAACGGTTGCAATATATTTTTTTAAAGGCCGTCTTTTAGCTTGCGAAAGGCCTCATTTTACAACGCCGTTTGCCGTCTTTTATAACGCGAAAGGCAGTCTTTTGCATGGAAAGAATGAATGCCACTTGTTAGTGAGCAAGACAAATTACGCCTTGTCCTATTCCATTTTTTGCGAAAGTATCTGTCATCTGTCAGCCTTCGTGGTAATGCGATGATAATCAGGAAGTTATAACGCACTGAACTCGAAACTGTCTGTCAGCAAGGCTGAATCTTTTTTCAAAATGGTTCAGCCCTGCTGACAGAGGCGAGATTGTATGATTGCTCGTAAAGGGTTTGTACCCAGAGTGTTACATCTGAGGCTGACAGATGACAGCTGAAAATTGAAAAATTATATTATATGGATACATGCACTTTGAATAAAAAACAACCGCTT
>NZ_JACJJG010000058.1 GCF_016899855.1 Marseilla massiliensis | reverse complement strand
AACTCGCTCATGGACCTGCACGACAAAATCCTGCTGCGGAAAAGGGCGCTCATTGAAACCGTCAACGACGAACTCAAGAATGTATGCTACATTGAACATACCAGGCACCGCAGCATTGACGGTTTTGTTTCCAACCTGATTGCAGGGCTTATCGCATACAACCTGCTTCCTAAGAAACCGTCACTCAATATTGACATCATTGATAAAAGCAGGCTTATTGCATAAGATTATTATACCGAACTCACGTTAATTTCGCGTTCAGCTTTGCGTTGACGTTGTTCTTTGAGTATCCCGAGCCAACCATGATACTTTCTTCGTCGGTGTGCGAATAGCCGATGTTGTATTTCAAGTCTTTTGACCCTCCGCTTACGTTCACGTTGTACATGTTCTGCTGTCCGGTGCGTCCGAACATCTGGTCTTGCCAGTCATTGCCTTCCACCGATTTCCAGATTTCAAGGTCGTCGTAGTTGCCGTAGTCAGAGGTTGTCGATGACGTGCCGGCCGTTCCCAACTCATATTGGTAGTACGCATAATTGTACGGGTCCATGACGTCGATGAGTTTCGTTACCTTTTTCCATCCGTGAGATGCGTTGAAGTTTACTTGTGGCTTGCCTTCGTGGCCGCTCTTTGTCGTGACGATAATGACGCCGTTGGCTCCGCGTGCGCCGTATATTGCGGTTGATGATGCGTCTTTAAGCACGTCGATACTCTCGATTTCCGACGGCGAAATGTCGCTGATACTCTCAACTGGGAATCCGTCGACGATGTACAACGGCGAGTTGTCCTGCGACAGCGAGCCTCCTCCACGCACGCGTATCTTCACGTCGGCGTCGGGCGAACCCTCGGTCGTCGTGATGTTTACGCCGGCCATTTTGCCGGTCAGCGCCTCGCTGACGTTTGCCACAGGCGTGTTGCCTATCTGCTCGGCGTTGACGGAAGTTACCGCGCCGGTGAGGTCGCGTTTGCGTACCGAGCCGTAGCCTATCACCACAAGGTCGTCAAGAGCCGTGGCCTCGTCTTCGAGCGTCACGGCTACGGTGGTTTTGCCTTTTGTGCTGACGGTGGTTGTTTTCATTCCAATGTACGAGATTTGCAATGGATTGTCGCCTGTCAACTTGATTGTGAAGTTACCGTCAAGGTCGGTCACGGCGACGTTTTTCGTGCCTTGCTCCTGGACTGTGGCTCCGATGACAGGTTCGCCTCCCGAGTCTTTCACCGTACCCTTGACTGTCTGCGCCGAGAGGTTGCCAGCTAAGAGCACTGACAGTGCCAACAGCGCAAGTCTGAAAATTTTTGAATTGCCAAACATAATATTATAAATTTAAATAAAGGGTTGAATAAATCTGTATTAGTCAGGACGTCGTTGTTATGTTGTCCGTGCGTTTGCCGTGCAGCATAACGCTTTGCCTTACGATGGCTTTTCGGTAAAATTAGTTTTTAATAATTTTGCTTCGATTGCTGCAAAAATATCAAAAAGGTGTAGTTGCGGCAAGATAATTGTTCGCATTCTAAATCCCTGCTATACACATAGTTACGTTTAACGGACGGATCTCTGGTTTGGCTTGTGCGGCGGTTGGCAGTATGTAAAAAGTGTTTATCATGTCTGTTAAAATCGTGTTATGTGCCATGTTGGTCTATGTAAACACGCTGTTGTCACTCGGAGCGCGGATTCCGGTCCTGTGCGGGGGCTTCGCCGGCAATGTTAACAACAGTTGCATGGCATGGCCGAAAGGTGCTCTGTTTTAAGGTTTTACAATGGTTTGCGTGTCATTTTCAGGCATTCCATTGAGGAGTACTGCTTGTTTTAAAATACAAAAGGCGGCAAAACACCGTCCGAAAGACGGTATATTGGCTTGTAAAAGGCGGTCTTTTGCAGGCTAAAAGGCCGCCTTTTGTAAGTTATGCCATTTGGTTATGCCAGACGGGTGGCGCTCAATGCCTTTTCGTCATGTAGCCACGCTTCTTCCGACTGACATTTTTGTCAGCAATAATGTGACATTTCTGTCAGTTTGACTTTTGGCACGCTTTTCGCTATAATGTTGTCGAAAGCGCTTCGATGCGCACATGTTAATATATTAAGGTAAACAACATTAAAATTATAAGAATTATGAACATCAGACCATTGGCAGACAGAGTGCTGGTTCTTCCCGCTCCTGCAGAAGAGAAAGTCGGCGGTATCATCATTCCGGATACGGCAAAAGAAAAACCACTTCACGGCAAAATCGTTGCTACAGGTAATGGCACCAAGGATGAAGAGATGGTGCTCAAGGTTGGCGACGAGGTGCTTTATGGCAAATATTCAGGTACAGAACTTGAGTTTGAGGGCGAGAAGTATCTCATGATGCGTCAAAGCGACGTTCTCGCAGTTATCGAAAAATAAAAAGTAAAATAGTAAATAAGGTAAAACAAATATGTGAGGGTGAGAACGTGAGAAGATATGCGGCAAGGCATTACCGCATATACCTTAACTACTTACTCTTTACATCCGAAAAAATAAATCATCATGGCAAAGGAAATAAAATATAATGTTGACGCCCGCGACCTGCTTAAGAAGGGCGTTGACCAGTTGGCAAACGCAGTAAAGGTTACACTCGGCCCGAAAGGTCGTAACGTCATTATAGAAAAGAAATTCGGTGCGCCCCAGATAACAAAGGATGGTGTTACTGTAGCAAAGGAAATCGAACTTGCAGACCACTTCGAGAATACTGGCGCGCAGCTTGTAAAGAGCGTAGCAAGCAAGACAGGTGACGATGCCGGCGACGGAACCACGACCGCTACTATCCTTGCGCAGAGCATAGTAAACGTTGGACTGAAAAACGTTACCGCAGGCGCTAACCCGATGGACCTGAAGCGTGGTATTGACAAGGCCGTTGCAGCCGTTGTTGAATACATCAAGAACAACGCCGAGAAGGTTGACGATAACTATGACAAGATAGAGCAGGTAGCTACTGTCAGCGCTAACAACGACCCCGAAATCGGTAAGCTCATTGCTGACGCAATGCGTAAGGTTAGCAAGGACGGAGTTATCACGATAGAGGAGAGCAAGAGCCGCGACACGCATATCAACGTTGTTGAAGGTATGCAGTTCGACCGTGGTTACCTGAGCGGATACTTCGTAACCGACGCAGACAAGATGGAGTGCGTAATGGAGAATCCTTATATTCTCATCTATGACAAAAAGATAAGCTCAATCAAGGACTTCCTTCCCATTCTGCAGCCTGCTGCCGAGAGCGGACGCCCGCTGTTGGTAATCGCTGAGGATGTTGATTCTGAAGCTCTTACAACACTTGTTGTAAACCGTCTGCGTGGCGGCTTGAAGATTTGCGCGGTCAAGGCTCCTGGCTTTGGCGACCGTCGTAAGGCTATGCTCGAGGATATAGCAATCCTGACCGGTGGCGTAGTGATAAGCGAAGAGAAGGGTCTTAAACTGGAGCAGGCTACTCTTGAAATGCTCGGAACTTGTGATAAGGTAACCGTAACCAAGGATAATACGACGATTGTAAACGGTGCTGGTGACAAGCAGTGCATCGCTGACCGTGTAGCCCAGATAAAGAACGAGATATCCAACACCACAAGCTCTTACGACAAGGAGAAGCTGCAGGAGCGTCTGGCTAAGATTTCAGGCGGCGTGGCAGTTCTCTATGTAGGTGCCAACAGCGAGGTTGAGATGAAGGAGAAGAAAGACCGTGTAGACGATGCTCTCTGCGCTACCCGAGCAGCTATCGAGGAAGGCGTAGTAGTAGGCGGCGGCACAACATACATCCGCGCTCTTGACACTCTGACAGGACTGAAAGGCGACAATGCCGATGAGCAGACAGGTATCAACATCGTAGTACGCGCTATCGAGGAGCCGTTGCGCCAGATTGTCGCTAACGCAGGAGGCGAGGGCGCAGTCGTAGTGCAGAAGGTTCGCGAGGGTGAAGGCGACTTCGGATACAACGCACGCACCGACGAGTACGAGGATTTGCGTAAGGCCGGAGTAATTGATCCTGCAAAGGTAGCCCGTGTTGCTCTTGAGAACGCCGCTTCAATTGCCGGCATGTTCCTGACAACTGAGTGCCTTATTGTAGATAAGCCAGAGGAAAAACCTGCAATGCCGATGGCAAATCCAGGTATGGGTGGAATGATGTAATTTGATAACTACAGATAACAAAAAGAGGGGGCATCCGTAAGGGCGCCCCTTTTTTAGCGTTTTTTGATGTATAAAATACAATTTTTTATGGCAAAAACTTGCACGGCACTTATAAAGTGCGTACCTTTGCCAATGATAAAAGATACATGATGGAGATAGATTCTAAAGTAGATATTTTTTTGATTTGTTTTAGTAGATTAGTTTTTAAGTAGTTTGTTTTTTGAAAATCGCTTGTCGTGACGACATGCGATTTTTTTGTATGTATGTATAAGTAAAAAACAAAGACTTTATTTCGTAGTGTATTTATTTTTGATTACCTTTGTCGCCAATAACTAACTTGTTTTTATGCTATCGGCGTTAAGTAACGCCCGTTATTTATGGATGTCAATGATTTTAAGATAAAGAAGGGCCAGTGGCTTTTGTATATTGTGGTGTCGGCTGGTCTGCTTTACATTACGGAGTCATGGCTTATGGCTCTGGGTATAATGCTTTTGCTGATACTTATTGACCGCATGATAGCTGAGTATGAGCGTAAAAAGCGTGGTGAAGACAATAATCTGTTTTGACGTATGCAGAAGCTTTTTGACTTATACCGCTCGTGGTGCGGAGCTGACCCAATGGGAGTTGAACCCGTAGCAGCCGCGGGAAGTAACCGTAAATACTATCGCTTAACGGCAGAGGACGGCACTTCTGTGATAGGTGTAATCGGTACAAGCCGTGACGAAGACCATGCGTTTATATATCTTTCGGGGCATTTCCGCAAGCGGCAGTTGCCCGTACCGCGCATATTTGCCGTGGCCGATGATGAGTTGAGATATCTTCAAGAAGATCTTGGCAGGGTTTCGCTTTTCGGAGCCATAAGCGGAGGGCGCGATGCCGGTGGACGATACAACAGAAAGGAGCGGCAGTTGCTTATAAATACAATACGCGAACTGCCGGACATCCAGATTCGTGGAGCGCGCGGTTTGGATTGGTCAAACTGTTATCCGCAGCCTGAATTCAACGAGGACAGTGTGCTTTTTGACCTCAATTATTTCAAGTATTGTTTCCTGAAACCGACTGAACTTGATTTCCACGAATTGAAGTTAGAGGCTAATTTCCGCCTTTTTGCCAAAGACCTTGTGGCTGAAAAGGCGGACAGTTTCATGTATCGTGACTTTCAGGCACGCAACGTTATGCTCGACGCAGCCGGACATCCGTATTTCATTGATTATCAAGGTGGACGTAAGGGACCTTATTATTATGACCTGGCCTCTTTCTTGTGGCAGGCATCGGCAAAGTATCCGTATAAATTGCGGCGTGAACTTGTATATGAGTATTATAACTCATTGAAAAACTATACGGAGGTTCCATCCGTACGCCATTTCGTAGAGCGGCTTAGTCTTTTCGTACTGTTCCGTACGCTTCAAGTGCTCGGAGCATACGGTTTTCGTGGGTATTTTGAGCGGAAGAAGCATTTTCTTGACAGCATACCGGCGGCAATGCAGAATTTGCGTGAGCTGTTGAAACTTAATGTTTTCACGTATCCTTATCTACTTGATGTCTTGAAACGGCTTACGGAGTTGCCTCAGTTCGCTAACATAGAAGAGCCTGCCCTGACACGTGCTGACGGTTTTAAGGTGTCGGATAGCAATGTTTATTCGGCTCATCCTTCCGACGGCCCAGCGACATTCTCAAAATATGACAACAAAGGGCCGCTTGTTGTAAAGGTGTTCAGTTTCTCTTTTCATAAAGGAATACCGGAAGACGAGAGCGGTAACGGTGGCGGTTATGTGTTTGACTGCCGTGGAACGCACAATCCTGGGCGTTATGAGCCGTATAAAAAGCTGACCGGACTCGACGAACCGGTAATCCGTTTCCTTGAAGACGACGGAGAGATACTGACATTCCTTGAAAGTGTCTACAAATTGGCCGACGTCCATGTGCGCCGATACATCCAGCGAGGCTTCACGAGCCTGATGTTCAGTTTCGGATGTACAGGTGGCCAGCACCGCAGCGTATATGCGGCACAGCATTTGGCGGAGCACATTAACGACAAGTTCGGTGTTGAGGTTAGGGTTGTGCATCGTGAGCAGAATATAAATAAGATATTGGAAGCAAAACGTACGGAAGTAAAATGATGCAAGCAATGATTTTCGCCGCGGGTCTCGGCACAAGACTGAAACCTATAACTGATACCATGCCTAAGGCTCTTGTCAGGGTAGGGGGAGTGCCTCTTATCGAGCATGTTATTGGGAGGCTCAGGTCATCCGGAACGGACAGGATTGTCGTAAACGTTCATCATTTTGCGTCACAGGTAACGGATTTCTTGCGTAGTAATGATAATTTCGGTATTGACATCCGCATAAGCGACGAGTCGGCAATGCTGCTTGACACCGGTGGCGGAATAAAGAAAGCGGCTCCGTTATTTTGCGGCGACCGCCCGATTCTCATACACAATGTCGACATTCTTTGTAACGTTGACCTTGCGTGGTTGTATTCCATGCATGCCGATAATGACGCGACATTGCTTGTTAGCGAGCGCAAGACCAAGCGTTATCTGTTGTTCGATGACGATATGAGGCTGGTTGGTTGGACTAATATAGAGACAGGTGAGGTAAAGACTCCGTATCCTTATATTGATGTAAAGTCATGCCGTATGTTTGCGTTTTCGGGCATACACGTGTTCTCGCCACGTTTGTTTCCGCTTATGGATAACTTTCCGGATAAGTTTGGCATAATGGATTTTTACCTCAAAGTGTGCGCTGAAGCCAATGTATGCGGTGTGGTGAAGCCGGACTTGCGTTTGCTTGATGTCGGAAAACTTGATACGTTGTCAGAGGCAGAACAGTTTGTTGCCGCCAACGTTCTTTGAGCAAGTTATGTCTCGGTGCAGATTTCCTTATACTGACAGGTAGCCCTGCCGTCTATTACTTATTTTGCAAAAGGCGGCCTTTCTGTTACTGAAAGGTGGCCTTTTGCGTTGCAATTTACGGCTTTTTGCAACGTTATTTGCCGTATTTTGTATTATTGATTAAATCTGTGCGTTTTTGAATTGTGTGTTTCCGTACGTACTATGGCGTGTTTTCGTTCAATAAACCAACTCATTATGTCGAAACATAAAAAAAATATTGTACCTTTGCAAAAGAATTTCTGAAGGTACAAGAAATATGGACAAGCGGACGGATGGCAAGGCACATCTTTTTGTCAACTTGTATCTCGTCACTTGTCAACTGTAAAAAAGCTTTTGTATTCGACTCTTTAACGGGCGAAGCAAACGGTAACTTCTTAAACTCCTAATAAATAGATACAATGCAGAAAATCATCATTCTCGATTTCGGATCGCAGACAACGCAGCTCATCGGCCGTCGTGTGCGCGAGCTCGACACGTTTTGCGAAATCCTGCCTTACAACAAGTTTCCGCAGGACACGACGGGCGTTATCGGCGTAATCCTTAGCGGTTCGCCTTATTCCGTGCACGACCCGGAGGCCTTCAAGGTTGACTTGAGCCAGTTTGTAGGCAAGTTCCCCGTGCTCGGAATATGCTACGGAGCGCAGTTCATCGCCTCGCAGGGAGGCGGAAAGGTTGAAAAGACCAATACGCGCGAGTACGGGCGGGCACACCTTACGTCGTTTGATGCGCAGAATCCTTTGTTCCGTGGCTTCAAGGAGAACTCTCAAGTGTGGATGAGCCACGGCGATACTATTACGGCGATACCGGCCGACTGCCACGTTATAGCCTCCACGGCCGACGTTAAGTTTGCTGCATACGCCAGCGACAGCAAGCCATTGTGGGCGGTGCAGTTCCATCCCGAAGTGTTCCATACTGAACAGGGTAAGCAGTTATTGCAGAATTTTGTCGTGGATATATGCGGCAGCAAGCAGGAGTGGAGTGCTGCATCATTCGTAGAAACGACGGTCAAGGAACTGAAGGAGCAGCTCGGCAACGACCGTGTAATCCTCGGACTTAGCGGCGGTGTTGACTCTTCTGTATGCGCTACTCTGCTTAACCGAGCAATCGGCAGCAATCTGACATGTATCTTCGTTGACCATGGAATGCTTCGCAAGAACGAGTTTCAGAAAGTCATGGATGCATATAAGGGGCTTGGCCTGAACGTGATCGGCGTTGACGCGAGTGACAAGTTCTTCAAGGATCTTGAAGGAGTGACAGATCCAGAGCAGAAACGTAAAATCATCGGACGTGACTTTGTTGAAGTGTTTAATGCCGAGGCAAAGAAGATAACAGACGCCAAATGGCTTGCTCAGGGAACCATTTATCCCGACCGTATAGAGAGCCTGAGCATTACAGGTATGACAATCAAGAGTCACCACAACGTAGGCGGACTGCCGAAAGAGATGAAGTTGCAGCTTTGTGAGCCGTTGCAGTGGCTGTTCAAGGATGAGGTGCGCCGTGTTGGTTACGAGCTGAAAATGCCTGAACGACTTATCAAGCGCCATCCCTTCCCAGGACCAGGACTGGCCGTGCGCATACTTGGCGACATAACGCGTGAGAAAGTCCGTATCCTGCAAGACGCCGACGACATCTACATCGAGAACATGCATAACTACGTTTGCGAGGATGGAGAGTCGCTTTACGACAAGGTATGGCAGGCCGGCACCGTTCTTCTCTCGACAATACGCAGTGTCGGGGTTATGGGCGATGAGCGTACTTACGAACATCCCGTAGCCTTGCGTGCGGTAACCAGCATGGACGCCATGACGGCCGACTGGGCTCACCTGCCTTATGACTTTATGGCAAAAGTGTCTAACGAAATAATCAATAAGGTGAAAGGCGTAAACCGCGTATGCTATGATATTTCGTCAAAACCGCCTTCGACAATAGAGTGGGAATAGTTGTTTGACGTAATCATATAGGGAATACCAGTAAAAAATTACCGTTACGGTCTTGTCAATGCATATTGTTCATGGCAGCCGTGACGGTTTTTTTGAGCTTGTTATACTGCATTGTTTTTATTGTCTGTAAGGGTTTTCACACTGATGAAAATCCGTATTTTGCCCAATACCGTAATCGACAGGCTGGCGGACAGGTCTGCTGGCGGTATGTCTTTCAGGTTAAATAAACATGTATTGTTGGTAAAATGCGGTAACTCATTATGTCATTTTTTTAATTCTTGATGTGATGGCCGTTTTTGATTTGAACAGATTTTAATCGTTTGGTTAATAATCTGTAACCATTGCTTGTTGTATAGCTTTCATTTTATAGTAAGCTTTGTCTTATTACTGTTTTTTCATAACTTTGTGGCGTTTTAATAAAGTTATGTTTCGTAGAACGCCTGGAGTATTATCTTTTGCATTATTGACCAGCTCAGTCAACACAGCCATTGGTTATGCACAGCAGTATTCAGCTGTGGTATACGACATGGAGACGCGTCGTCATGTGCCAGGAGTTACCGTCTATATCAATCCTAAAGGCACTACTGAAACCGACCGTTACGGACGTTTTACCGTCAGTGGACAGTGTAGTGGCGTAACTTTATCACATGGAACATATGAAAGTTTACGGCTTGACAATGATGAAATAAAGGATACAATATGGCTTATGCCTAAGACCAGGCGACTGGACGAGGTGGTAGTAACGGCCCGGGGACTTCGTCCGGGTTTTGATATTAAGGCAGAATGCCGTAAGATGGGAGTGGCAGGCCCTAAAGCAAGTTCAGGAATTCAGTTCGACTTTTTCTCCATTTTCAACAGAAAGGAACGTAAGCATGCCGAGCGCCGTAAAAAGATAAAGGAAATGTTAGATAAATATTGAATTTCGTCTGTCATCCTTCAGTTTGGCACGCAATTTATTGATTATCAGTCTGTTATGGAATGAAAGATTGTGCAGAATAATCTTTCATCTGGTTGTCGTATATGTTGCGTTGACAGATGTAAGTAGCATCTGTCAGTATATAAGGCGCTCATTGTCAGGACTTTACGCCTGAAATGAAAGACTGAAAGATAAAATGCGAATCTTTTTTTATTGCTATTGATTGAATGTGAACACATTTATTGAATTATAAAAGGCCACCTTTCATAATGTAAAAGGTGGCCTTTTATAATTTAATAAGCCGTATTTTAATGCTAGAAGACGGTTTATTACGATGCAATGTATTACAGTTTCTCGATTTCCTCCGGTGGAAGACTTGTACACTTGGATATTACATCTACCGATATACCCATGGCCTTCATGCTTCGTGCAATGTCAATGGCTTTTTGGGTTCGTCCTTCTGCAATACCTTCCGCACGTCCTTCCGCGCGTCCTTCCGCGCGTCCTTCTGCACGTCCTTCCGCGCGTCCTTCCGCGCGTCCTTCTGCACGTCCTTCCGCACGTCCTTCCGCTAATCCGTCAGCATGACCCTCATCCCATCCGGTCTTGATTACACTGCGTTGGTAACGCAGGGCCTCCATGTCACGGTAATAGGCATGCTTCTCGCGTTCTGGAAGCGAGTCTATGCGCAAGCGTTCACGTGCCTCGGGAAGGCCCTTGGCTGTTGCAGTTGCGTCTATCTCGCCGGTCTTGAGGAACTTTACCCACTCGTCAAGAGGAGTCTTGGCCACTTTGTCGAAGTCGTTTACCCGCAACACGTAGTATTCGGGAAAGATGTCGCCAGCGTCTTTACCGATGAATATTTCCCGCTGGCGCACCGACAGTTGCAGTATGTCATTCTTGTCGTGAAGGCCACGGAACTCCGTTTTGCCGTGGTAGACATAGTCCTTGCCCTGGCCTAGGTCGAAGTAGACGATGTTTATCGAGTATACTTTGCGCACCTTGTCGTAGTCGTCGCCGAGGTTGATATATTCCGAGATGGTCTTAGACACTCCGTACAGCATGCGGTGGAAGTAGTCAAGCTCACGGTTGTTCTGCACCTCGATGATGAGCAGCTTGCCGTGGGTGTCCTCCACGAGCATGTCCGCGCGGTTGAACTTATCGGTGGCGTCGTCCTGGTTGGACTCGCTCTCGAGAAACCGGCATATCCGCAAATCCTCGCCCAGCAGTGTCGAGAGAAATCCCTCAAGCACTACGTAGTTGCTTTTGTTCCTTAGGAGGCGTTTCATCGCCCAGTCAAATCTTATCAGGTTCTCGCTCATTTCATTATTGTTTTATCGCATCGGCAAAGATACGGAAAATATGTTTACTTACAAAGACTTATGCACCAATTGTCATAAAAATGAAGGCTGCATGCCATATCGGCATGCAGCCTTTCCCTCGTCCCGCCTCACGGCGTTAAAGAGATATAAACTTACCTATTCAACTATTTTATTCTTGTGCTGTGTACCAGCGCGGGTCACCGATTTGGCGGGTACTTACATCTTCGTTCTGGATGGTGAAGTCGCCATTGGCTGCATCCTTGTATTGAGGATCATCAGTGTAACCTGATTCGTCAAAGAATCTTGCTTTTTCTTCCCCTCCTTCTGATACGAGATTCTTCGTATTATAGTAGTTGTTATTACTAAAATTAGGCACGTCCGTAGCGCTGTTATCCGAGAATCCTCTACCGCACTCAGGCATATTCGATACCATATTGTTTGTCCAAGTTATCGTGTTGCCCGGGAAGCGTACGTAGAGCAGACGCCTGCTAGAGCTGTTCGCAACTCCGTCAATTGTACAATGATCCACCGTTATTATAGGGCCGGCTGCTCCCGGGAAGCTGCCAGATGCATCGTCGATACGGATAAAGTCACGACCTGTTGCGCTATTGTAAATCGTTGAGTTGGTTATGTTCAAAGTTCCGATTAGTCCCTTACGGGAGTCAAGGAAGTCACCTCCATCACACTCTATATCATGGATAAGGCAGTTGTTGAATGTAACATTTGAAATTGTAGCTGTCACGTTCAAGTAAAGTATTCCTTTAGTATAATTCTTTATTTCGCAGTCTTGGACATCAAGAGAGGCATATGTTACGCCATCTGTTTTGTAGTTGAATGTCTGGTCACCGCTGGTGCCCGTTCCATCGAGGACAACTTGGCTGAGACTTAACGAAGCGCCATCATCAAGTTGGAAACGTCCGTTAATGACTGGACGGCTTGTCGGATAAATACCTTTTATTGTGATGTTTTTGCTTATTGTTGCACATCCTGCTGTTTCTTTAACCTCAGGATCATCTGACGGTGTAATGATGAAAGTTCCACCATATAATGCGAATACGTCGCCGTCCTGTGCTTCTTCGAGCAGCGTCTGTAGGTCATCCGTGTCATGTACCTGTATCGCGCCCTCAAGGTCTGCAATGGTCGTAAAGTCCCTATGACCACGCTGTTTGCCATTGTTGTATAGATAAACATCATATCTTGTTTCAGGATTAAGGCCGTCAACGTACGCAGAACCTGCAGCCAAATCTTCAGGCGTAATGGTATATTCCGGCACGGCAAGCTCTGTAGTACCGTAAAGCATTATCTTTATACTTGTAACCTCTTCTCCTACAGGCCACCTTACCGTGACATTCTTGTCACCGGTATCGTTTTCGGTTATGCTTTCCATTATCTGTTGGGCCGCGGTCTTGAAAGTCACCTCACTCCATTTTGAATTACGGTCTGTGTCTACTGAGTCATTAGCCATTACCCTGGCCGAATACCTTGTATCGTACACAAGCCCGGTAATATCAATAGACGTCTCCGATGTCGTGAGCGTTACGTCTGGCTCGCCCTCAAATGCCAAGCTGTCGTCCGCAAACAGCTGTACGGAATAGTCAACAGCATCTTTAGATGCGTTCCATTGAAGTGTGACGCTCGTCTCTCTAGGATTTCGTGCTTCAAGTTCCGTTGGGGCAAACACACGGTCATAAATAATGCTTGTAATCTCGTCCATTGGGTCATCACATGAGGCCAAGGTAAGCACTCCAAATCCCAAGACAAAAGCCTTATAAATATTTCGTTTCATGATTCTTTTCTTTTACGTTTTGTTTTTTAAGAGTCAATATACTCGGTGCAGGCGAAGAGACGGAATATTGTTTCCCAACTCTTCACCTTTCCACCTTTAATTAGTCCGACAATTGTCCATAGTTACCGTCATTATTTAGCATACCGTTACTGTTTGCGATGACGGTGCTCCATATCGGCCACAGACAGTTCATGCTCGGTGTTTGGATGTATAGTCCGTTGATGTAATCATCATCAATCGGGGATACCCCGTTGCTCACAGTCCAGCCTTTGCTTTCATAGCCTTCTTCATCCTCCAGTCTTTCTCCCTCATCGTCGGTGTCACCGTGCTCAAGACCGTAAGTTATCAGCGTCTCACCATCGTTCTTGTAGTACAGTTTGTCGGGCAGGTCTGCGTATGCACTGCCTTGAGCTCTTGTTGACAGATCGCGCAGTTTTTGTTGTGCCTCGGCCATCTTTTCGTCGATAATACCCCAGCGGATAAGGTCTTGCTTACGGAGCGACTCTCCAGCGAACTCCAATGCACGCTGATCTACTATTCCGTCAAAGAATGCATCCTTGCTGGCCGTGTACTGAGCCATAAGCTGGTTCACTACATCAGCGTTAGATATAGACCTTTCGAGCACAGCCCTCATGTATTGAGCAGCCTCAGATGGGCCGTCAAGCTCATTTATGGCCTCGGCAGCCATCAGGTATATGTCGGCAAGGCGCATTATTACCCAGTTTACGCCGTCGTCATTGCTGGAAACGGGACGGTTGGCAATCCACTCAAAACGGTATTTACCGAAACACCATTTGTCAATGGATCGAGGCTCCTGGATGCAATCGTATTCAGCACTCCACTGATAAGGAACACAAGTTACGTTACGGCGTTCATCGTATTTTGAATAATCATAAAACAGGTAAGGTAGCGGGCCGTTCTCTCCTCCTTTATCACCTTTTTCACTTACCGCTTGATATTTATCTATGGCTTGGTGCTTCACGCCCCATGTATAAACCACACGTCCACGACCAGACGAGAACGGTATCTCGAAGATAGATTCCCTGCCCGCCGATACATCTGGCTGGCATACCTTGCGCCAAGTATCTTCAAAACCGAAGTTACGGATGTCGCTGCTGTGGTTTATTACCTCAAGACATTCATCCTTTACTATCTGGTACATCTTCTCCGGAGCAAGATCGGGGTCATAGCTTCGGCGGAAACCGTCGCCACGGAGGCCATATCCGCACGCGCTGAGGGCAATTCGGGCACGCAGTCCCTTTACGAACGACTTGCTTACACGCTCTGTCGTGTTTGTTATCGTGTTCTCGTTTGGCCAATAACAATAATCAGCAGCCTCATCAAGGTCGGCAAGCAATACTTTATATATTGAGTCACGGTTAGCGCGTGGCTGATACATGGTTTCGTTTGTAATCGGCTCGAAGCGTGCGGGCACGTCTCCGTGCATCTTGATAAGGTCGAAATATACCAATGCTCTGAGCGTCAATGCCTCTCCGAGCAACTGTGCCATATCGGGATCGTTCTCGATGTTTCCGTATGCGCGAAGGCCTCGGATGGACATATTGGCGCGTTCGATTGCTTCATAGAATTTTGAATAACAATCAGTACCTCCCGAAATGTTCATCTGCCCGTTTGTCGGTAATGTGGCATAATTACGCAAGTTCTGTTTATCGTCATTCCTGTTTGAATATGACGGTGTGTCTCCGCTTGTCGTCTCCACGTCCGTATTCATTCCGTAGTAAGGCATAAAGCGTCCGCGGTATGCATTTGTTTCACACAAGGATTGGTGTATGGCCATCACTCCGGCTTCTGCCATTGAATAAATGGAGTAAACCGAACTCTCGTCAAGTGTTGACTGCGTGGGCGCGTCCATGTCACATGACGTAACAAGGCCTGTGGCAGCCAACGAAAGTAATGATATTTTAAGAAAATTCTTCATTGTTTTGTTATTTTGCAGGATGGAAGGAGTAAGGAGGGAAGGAGTAAGTAGATATGCTTTTACTCATATTTATCACTCTAACTTATTTTTCTCCGTCGGAGTAATCTACTTACTCCTCTACTCCTCTACTCTTCTACTCCTTAATTATTTTACTAAAAATTAAGATTCAATCCTATTACGAACGAACGGCTACGTGGGTAACCTGAATAATCGACTCCAGGAGTGAGAGCTGAACTGCGGATACAATCTGATTCAGGGTCGTAACCGCTATAACCGGTGATTGTAAACACGTTGTACGCCGTGCAGTAGAAACGCAGTGTGTTGATACCTATGCGCTTGGTCAGGCTCTGTGGTAGGGTGTAGCCTAATGTAAGCGTGTTCAGGCGGAGGAACGATGCGTCCTCTATAGCCCAGTCCGTCAGATAGAATTGGCTCGTATAGGGCGACCACATCGTGGTGTTGGCATTGAGCTCGGCCAAACGTGCTGGGTCGTTGCATATCTGACCCGTTACTGGGTCGAGGTTTGTCCAACGCTTGCCGTCAGCCATAATGGTCAACATGTTGCGGTACTGGTACTTACTAGTCTGCGTTCCTTCTATCTTGTTGGCATTATATACTTGGTTGCCAATGCTGAAGTTGAAGTTGGCGCTGAGGTCGAAGCCGAAGGCATGTGCGTTGATACCGAAACCTCCGTACAAATCAGGATTTACGTTTCCTATCTTAACAATATCATCCTCATTGATTACACCGTCACCTACAGGATTACCGTTCTCGTCCGTAGTAGTGGGCTGGTCTACCAGTTTTATCGTACCTGGACGTACGTCTTCGCCTGCAATGGTTGGAATTCCAGGTTTTAATTCCCAAGTGTCCGTCGCCGCATCATATCCGATGAAGTCGTCCACTTCATAGCGTCCTGCGCCCTTGTATCCGATAATCTCACCAACCTGTCCGCCAACGGCTATTAAATAGTCGTTACCGATACCGCTGCTGCCGCCGGCCCAACGGCTCTCCCAACCGAAGTCCGCCATCTGGCCGAGATCCTTGATCTTGCTCTTGTTGAGGCCGATGTTGCCGAACAGGTCGATACCCCAGTTCTTCTTGTCTATCACGTGGTAAGTGAAACTGAACTCTATACCCTTATTCTCGGTCTCGCCCATATTGCGGTACTGTTTATCATAACCGGTTCCGGCAACGGGGAACTCTATCAACAGGTCTTTCGTCGTGTTAAGGTAAGCCTCGATACTACCCGAAAGCTTGCCGCCGAAGAGGGTGAAGTCAAGACCGAGGTTGCGCGTGATGGTAGTCTCCCACTTAAGGTCGGGGTTGGCCATTATCTTTGACGGAGCCCAATATTGGGTGAAGCCGTTGATCCATGTCGTTGGATTGGACGAATAAAGTTGTGCAAGTTGTCCTGTCGGGATATTGTTGTTTCCCGCAGTACCATAACTAAAACGCAGCTTCAAGTCGTCGAGCCACTTCTGCGTACCCTTCATGAACGGCTCGGAAGATATACGCCACGCGACAGCCGCAGAAGGGAAGTAGCCCCAGCGGTTTTCTTTCGAGAATTTTGAGGAGGCGTCGGCACGGAATGTAGCTGTCAAGAGATAGCGGTCTTTCCAGTTATAGTTTACACGGCCGAAGAACGAGAGCAGCTTGTCGTCGGCGCTGTAATTGTCGTCAATGAAGTAAGGTGTGCCTTGAGAGGACAGTTTCCATGCCTGGTCTGCCGTATAATCCTCCGGGAAACCGTGTACTTCATTAGTGTTTTCACGCTCTTTCGTTATAATGTACTCATGTCCTATCATCATATTCAGGCTGTGGTCCTTGTTCTTGAACAGCTTGTCGAAGTCGTAGCTGATGGTGTTCGAGTTGCGGAAGCGGTGACGGTTGGTGTCAACCATGCGGATGGCTGGTTTACCCTTATTTGCTTCTGATGGAACGTTTGTTACGTAATAAGTAGTCGTACCCCAGAAGCGCTGGTCGTACTGGTTGTAGTCGTCGTAACCGAACTCGGTGCGAACGTTGAAGTTCTTGAATATCTCCCAGCTGAACGCTCCTGACATATTCAGGCTCTTACGTTCCTTTTTACGGTCGTTGTCATACTGGCTCTGTACGGGGTGATACAGGTTTCCGAGCTCATCGTCGCCAGCTCCTGAGTCAGACCCCAAGTTAGACAATGGCATCGGCCAATAAAGAAGGGCGTATTTCAATCTCTTGTCAGTGTCGTAAGTACTTGTCGCGTCATTTGCGCCACCGCCACGTATGTCGGTGTCGGAGTAACGAACCTGGAAGTCGAGCTTTGTTGTCTTGCTCGGCTTCGTGTTCAGCTTGAGGCTGAAGTTGTCGCGCTTATAGTTTGAGCCTATCTGTATGGCCTTGTCGTTCATGTGGGCGTAGCTGAACGCGTATTTTATGGTCTCAGAACCTCCGCTGATATTTATGTTATGGTTGAACGTGTGGCCTGTGCGTCCGTAAACGATGTCCTGCCAGTCGTTGGCTGCAATGCCCTTATACATATCCATGTCGGCATACGTGCCGAAATAATCAGTATAAGAGGTCATGTCCTCTGAGTTGATCAAGCCGGCCAGCTCGTACTGCCATTTGGCGTAGTCGTAAGGAGAGAGCACGTCCATGGTTTTTGCAACTTTCTTCCAGCTGTAGTAGGCGTTGTAGCTTACGTTTACCTTGCCGGCCTTGCCGCTTTTTGTGGTAACGAGGATAACGCCGTTGGCACCACGCGAACCGTAGATGGCCGTTGACGACGCGTCCTTGAGTACGTCGATACTCTC